>DATFQP010000068.1:0-5335 GCA_035264145.1 Propionibacteriaceae bacterium | reverse complement strand
TCGCCACCGATCAGGGGGCTCGCTTGCAACACCACCCACTCGCCACCCGCATCACGGAGACGGGCGCGGAATTCCCCCGTCGGTGCCGAACGAGCACCAACCGCCATGACCTGCATCATCAGCAGAAATCGGCCAGGTGCGATCTGGTCCAGCCGGTCCTGCCACTCCCGGGCCGCTGGAGTCACCGCACGCAGCTCCCCATGATGGCCAAGGACCACGACCGCCGGACGACGACCAGGGGTCCAGCCGCGCAAAGCTTCTGAGCGCACCGCCACCCTGGTCGCCGCGGCAATCGCCGGCGCCACGGCAGCAAGGAACTCGGTCTCTCGATCGGTGAAGTCGCGACCGGCGCGGACCATGCCCGCGCCACCCCAACACACTCCGTCGGTCAAGAACATGACGCGACACTCCTGGTCGAGACCTAACGGCCGCCAGACGTTGTTGAGCCTGGCGCTCCGGCGGCGTTGGCCGTCCGGCATGTCCGAAAGCTTGGCCACCGCCTCTTTGCGCTTGGCCAAGGTGGCGAAAGTGTGCGGTTCTTCAGGGGAGTACTCCGACTCGGCCAACCGCGGCTCGTATTCCGGTGCTATCTGCGTCTCGCCGTTGGTCATTGTGCTGATGACCAGCGTTTCAGGATCGATGGCGGCCCAGCAGGTCATCTCGGTCCGGACCTGATTTTCGATCACCCGGATTGCCTGCGCGTGCAGCTCGCTCACGCCGAGGCCCGCCGCCGCCAGGGCGGCGATATCTCGCCGGGCCCGGTAGGCCCGTTCCTCCCACACCCCCTCAGTGTCCCACTGTCGGGTGCCGCTGGCATTCCCACAATTCTGGGATCGACGCCACACATCGGCGCACCTAGCGTCGAAGCCATGACGCATCACATTCAGCACACCGCCGCCGGTGAAGGCGCCGAACTGATCGCGCCCGACGCGGTGCTGACGGTCAAGATCGCCGCCGAGGACACCGACGGCCAGTACGAGCTCTTCGAGGTCGACGCTCCGCGGGGGCCCACAATGCCGCTCCACAAGGTGGGCTGGGCAAAGGCCTACTACGTCCTGCAGGGCCGCATGATCGTCCAGGTTGATGACGAGGGCTACGACCTCGGGCCGGGTTGGTCGATCACCATCCCCGCGAGAGCCCCGCACACCTTTACGGTGCTCAGCCCGGCGGCGACCTTCCTGGTCGTGAGCCTGACCGGCGGCATGGGACGCTTCCACGCCGACCTCGACGCGTCGGTACCGCACGGCCTGCCGGTCGAAGACGTGGCAGAGCGGATCCAGCAGGTGCTTGGTCGTCACGACGTGACCCTGGCTGGGCTCGAGGCTGTCCGGTGACCGTCGTCATCTGGATCTTCGCGCTCCTGGCTGCGGCGATCCACATTGTCGTGTTCGTCTTCGAGGCGCTGTTGATCCAGCGGCCGGGCATTCATTGGGGTGTGTTCAAGGTGCCAAGCCGGGACGTCCCCGCCATCCGACTCTGGGCATTCGGTGTCGGCTTCTACAACCTTTTCCTCGGCATCGGCATGGTGGCGGGCGTCATCGCTTGGATTGCCGGCTACGAGACCGCCGGTAAGACGCTAGTGATCTACCTGTGCCTGGTCATGTTTTTCGCCGGCGTCGTGCTCTTCATCGCAGACCGATTGGCGCTCAGTCGTCCTCGGGGGGCTGACCGGTTCGGCCCTTGGGGACAGGCGGGGCCACCGCTCATCGCGCTTCTCGCCGCCCTACTCTGGGCATGACGCGGCTCGGCGCTCAACTGCCGTGCTGTCCGGTGCTGCCACTTCGTCCTGGCTCCGGCGGACATGATGGCTGCCCGTCGGGTGGCCAGGGCCCGGCGGCTCAGTCGTCCTCGACAGCGAGCCGGTAAACACGTACGCCGTCGTCGGCCGCTTCGATCGACCATCGGCTGGAGGCGCTCGGGTAGGCGCGGGCGGTGTGGACCGCGCCGCCACTGAACGTCTCGATGATGCTGCCATCGACGAAGATCCTTGCCGGGTCGTGCACGGAACCGGCTACGGCGACCACCGTACGTTGTTGATTGCCTTCGATCAGTCGAAGGATCGTCGGCCCACTCGCAACGATCTCGAAGGCGTGCTCTTGCCAAGGCTGCGAACTGGACAGCTCAGCCGAGCGCAGGCCGGTCAGCTCGGCGGCTGGTCGGGAGCAAAGGTCGCCGTCCCGGACGAACAGCTCCCGCGGAAACGTCAGCAATCCGGCCCAACCGGCCTGAATGATCTGCTCTGGAGTGCGGCCGATCTCCCAGGCCCAGCCCCACAACAGGGTTCGGTCGGTGCCCGGCAAGACCTGCGGTGCGTAAAAGGCAGGGCCGGTGTCCAGCACACCACTTGATGTCGCCTTGAAGCGCAGGCCGATCCCCTCCGCAACCAGGTCGCCGAGAAGATAGCGCACTCCGACGAGCTGGTGCGTGTCGTTCGCCCAAGCCCAGAGCGACACCAGAAGGACCCACCGATCGTCGATTCGGACGAGGTTCGGGCACTCCCAGATGTTGGCAGGCGTCAGCTGCGCGGCCACCGGATCGTCGTCGGTGAGCAGCACACCCAGTTCCTGCCAGTGGGTCAGATCGTCGCAGGCCCAGACCAACAATTGGGGACGGCCATTGCGATGTCCTGCGCCTTGCACGGCGTAACGCCGCCCGTCGTAGCTGAAGACGAAGGGGTCTCTGACCTCGTCCAGGCCTGGCCGAACAGGGGTCGCGACGACAGCCGCATCGTCTTGTTGCCAGCTCAGCAGCGACCGATCACTCCGGGCCAGTGCAACGACGGCGTGCCGCGCATCATTCGGGTTCGCGGTGTAGACCGCGGTCGGCACGCCGGCGTCGTCGGTGATGCAGCCGCTCCAACAGCCGGCGGCATCGATCATGCCCGGTCGGGGAAGCAACGCGACGGGATGGTGTTCCCAGCGCAGGAGATCGGTCGAACTGACATGTCCCCAGTGCACGTTGCCGTGCCAGGGGGCGTCTGGGTTGTGCTGAAAGAACACGTGATATCTGCCGTCAACGAGGCAGACACCGTTCGGGTCGTTCACCCAACCCCGAGCTGGACGGATGTGCAAAGCCGGGAAGATCGGGTCGGGCACGGCCCCTAACGTTACTCGCCTGGAAGGTTTGCCGGACCGCGCTGCCGAACTGCTGTGCCCGAGCATCTCAACTCAGGGGACTATTCGCCCTTGCCCTGCGTCGGTACCGTGACAGTAGTGACCAAGGCGAGGGTGACCCCCGTGGCGGCCGCGACGGCGCTGGTGATCGGCAGCGTGGGCGTAGTGCTGACGGTCAATAGCGGTCGGCCTGAGGCCTCGAACATCACCGGCCCTTCCCCGAGCGGTGTGCCGCCGGCCCCGACGCCTGCGACATCACCTAAGCCGACCGTTGCCTTGCCGCCTCCGCTTTTGTTGCCCAACATGAGGGAGCCTGAGTGCGAGTGATCTGAGTATCGAAGTTGTTCAGGGTGTCCGACGGCTTCGATTCGCCGCCTCGCTGGCCAACGTCGGGCCCGGGCCGCTTCTCCTGCTGCCCCGAGGACGTGGTGAATGTCGGACCGGACAGCACGAGGCTGTTCAAGTGCTGCATCGAGACGGAACCGCGACGGGGTGTTTCAGCGTGCCCGCGACCGAGAAGGGAGCCGGCGGGTGACCGGATGCATGCTTCGCCACTCCGGTCATAGCCACTGGCACTTTGACGCAATGGCGGCCTACTCCCTGAGGCGGGCCGGCTCATCGGAGGTCCTGGTTGCCCGCAACAAGGTCAGCTTCTGTCTACGGGACAACCGGCGGGTTCCCGGTCAGCGTGTGGTCGTGCCACGACGGCACTTCGGGAAGTGCTCGCGCAACAGCCAGCAGGGGATCTCACCCGGCTGGGTTGACGTGTACAAGGCGGACCTGTCCGGACAGTGGTGGCGTCTGCCCGCGTCAGTGGGTTCGGGGGTCCACTGTCTCGATCTGAAGGCCGACCCACTAGGTCGGCTGGTAGAAACCAACGAGACCGACAACTCGACCTCGGTGGCAATCCGCGTCGAGGGCACCCGGATGCGCACGGTGGGCTCGGCCGCCTGTCGCTGACCGTGAGCTTCGGTAGGCTTCCGGCACGTGGTGAGTGCTCTTCGCGTGCTGGTGATCGGTAGCGGCGGCCGCGAGCACGCGCTGGCTTATAGCCTCAGCCGTGATCCGGCGGTCCGCGAGCTTCACGTCGCTCCGGGCAATCCTGGCACCGCTGAGATCGCCACCAACCACGCTGTCGATCCATTGGACGGCGCGGCTGTCGCCACCCGCGCCTCGTCGCTGGAGGCCAACCTGGTCGTCGTCGGGCCGGAGGCACCGCTCGTCGCCGGTGTCGCGGACGCCGTCCGGGCGGCCGGAATTGCCTGCTTCGGACCCTCCAGGGCAGCTGCCGCCATCGAGGGCAGCAAGGCGTTCGCCAAGGGTGTGATGTCAGCGGCGAGCGTACCGACGGCGCGTGGACATGAATGCACCGGCCGCCCCGACATCGAGGCCGCGCTCGAGGAGTTCGGGCCGCCTTACGTGGTCAAGGACGACGGGTTGGCGGCAGGTAAGGGGGTCGTCGTGACGCCGGACCGGCAAGCGGCGTTGGCGCACGGGCTCCGCTGCGGCCGGGTGGTCGTCGAGGAGTTCCTCGACGGTGCTGAGGTGAGTCTGTTCGCGATCACCGACGGGACGACGGTGCTGGCAATGCAGCCGGCGCAGGACTTCAAGCGCGTCGGCGACGGGGACACCGGTCCGAACACCGGTGGCATGGGGGCCTACACGCCGTTGCCGTGGGCGCCGCATGATCTTGCCGATGAGGTGAAGCAGACCGTGCTGCGGCCGACGGTCGACGAGCTGGCCCGCCGCGGCTCTCCGTTCGTCGGCTTGCTGTACGCGGGCCTCGCGCTGACCGATCGCGGGATTCGGGTGATCGAATTCAATGCTCGCTTCGGTGATCCGGAAACCCAGCCACTGCTGGCGCGGTTGGAGACTCCCCTGGGCGAGTTGCTGTACGCGGCGGCCTGTGGTGACCTTGCCGCCCAGCCGGAGCTGAAATGGGGCAGTGGGGCCGCGGTCGGCGTGGTGCTTGCGGCAGCCGGTTACCCGGGCAAGCCCCAGACCGGTGGGTTGATCACCGGGCTGGACGCTGCGGCCGAGAACGGCAGTCAGGTGATTCAGGCGGGCACAGCGCGTGACTCGGTGGGCCGTTTGATCAGCTCCGGCGGCCGAGTGCTCACGGTCGTCGGTACTGGCGGCGATCTCGAGGTCGCCAGGTCCAGGGCCTACGAATCGATCGGCAAGATCAGCCTGCCTGGTTCCTTCTATCGGACCGACATCGC
>DATFQP010000067.1:0-3849 GCA_035264145.1 Propionibacteriaceae bacterium | reverse complement strand
AGAGCTGACCGGCGTTGTCTGAGGTTGTGTACGCGACGGTGGTGCCTGCCCGTGAATCGATTCGCCGGCGGCCAGGCGGGGCGGAACAATAGGGGAGTGCCCCGACCGAAGATCCTCGTGATCGACAACTACGACTCTTTCGTCTACAACCTGGTGCAATACCTCGCTCAAATCGGCGCCGACGTCGAGGTGTGGCGCAACGACGATCAGCGATTCGCGGACGCGACCTTCACCTCCGGGTTCGACGGTGTCTTGCTGTCACCGGGACCGGGAACTCCTGAAGGAGCAGGCAGGTGCATCGACGTGGTCAAGTCGCAGGCTGGCCGAGTTCCCCTTTTCGGTGTCTGCCTTGGTCTCCAGTCCATCGGCGTCGCGTACGGCGGCATCGTCGATCGAGCCCCCGAACTGCTCCACGGAAAGACGTCGCTGATCCATCACGACGGGGCCGGAGTCCTCGCTGGGCTACCCTCTCCGTTCACAGCCACCCGTTACCACTCGCTCGCGATCGAGCCCGCCACCGTCCCCACGGAACTGGAGGTCACCGCCACCACGGCCAGCGGGGTGATCATGGCCATCCGGCATCGGCGGCTGGCCGTCGAAGCGGTGCAATTCCACCCCGAGTCGGTCCTGACCGAAGGCGGCTATCAGATGCTGGCGAACTGGCTTGCGATCTGTGGCGACACTGAAGCTCCATCCCGGGCCGTCGGCATGGCCCCCCTCATGTCTGCGCGTTAGCTCGGGCGAGGTTGGTCCTGTACTGAAAGCACCGATATCCAGCGAGATGAGGACATGCCGTGAAGAGCCAACCGGTCCTGTTCATCCAGGGCGCCGGGACCATGCACGAGCCGGAGGGTAGCGGCCGGCTGGCTGCGTACCTGGCCCGCGAGCTGGGCACCGACTACCGCCTCATCGCCCCGGAGATGCCCGAAGCGGACAATCCCCACTACCGACCCTGGAGGGATCGCATAGAGCAGGAGCTCGACGTGATCGATGGAGAGGTGATCTTCGTCGGTCATTCGTTCGGCGGCTCCGTCCTGCTCAAATATCTGGCCGAGGGCTCGTATCGAAAACCGGTGCGGGGCTTGCTCCTCGTCTCGGTTCCCGACTGGGGGCCAGACGGCTGGGCGTACGCCGAATTCGCGGTACCGAACGACGTTGGCTCGAGGCTGCCCGCATCGAAGATCTTCCTCTACCACAGTCGCGATGACCCCGAGGTGCCGTTCGCGCACCTGGCCTACTACCATGATCATCTGCCAACAGCGACAGTCCGGCCAGTCGACGGATCGGAGCACTCCTTCGTTGAAGGACTTCCGACGCTTGTCGACGACATCAAGAGCCTGCCCCGCTGAAGATCAACTCCTATCATGCGCTTCATCACGGACGGCCGGTTATTCGGGCTGACTCCCGAATTTTGCTGTCCCGCCGGCGGACCACCGCCCACGTACGGTCGGTCGAGTGGGAGACATTGACTGCTTGGCGGGGGTCTCGCTGCGCGTCCCTTCAGGAGCGCATCATCTTGCGGCAGACAGAAGCTGGCGGCCGCTACAGAGCGATGCACGGACCACGCGGCTTAGCGGACTCCACGAGGCCGGAACTGGATGCTGATTCGTGGACCGACGGGCCGTGCTGTCTTCGGCACCGCATGCTCCCAAGTCCGCTGGCAGGAACCGCCCATCACTAGTAGGTCGCCATGACCGACCTGGTGCTTGATGGTGACGCCACCGCCGCGTGGCCGGAGCAGGAAGTTGCGAGCGGAGCCGAGCGAGACGATGGCGACGATGGTGTCGGTCGATTTCCCTCGCCCGATCGTGTCGCCGTGCCAGGCCACCGAGTCGCGGCCGTCCCGGTAAAGGCACATCCCCGCGGTACGGAACGGCTCACCGAGCTCGGACTCATAGTGGGTGTTCAACGCATCCCGCGCTCTGGTGAGGGCAGGATCAGGGAGCATCTCACCCTCCCCATAGAAGCGCAGTAGCCGCGGCACGAGCACCACCCGCTCGTACATTTGCCGACGCTCCTCGATCCAATCGACGCTACCTAGCAGCGTGTCGAAGAGTGCATCGACGCCCGTCATCCAACCCGCAAAGACGTCAACCCAAGCGCCGCGGCCCAGCTCCTGACGCGTCAGGCCAGCGCTGAGGGAACCGAGCGCGACTTCGGGGGCCGCATCGAAAAGAGATGTCTGGAGTGCGATCGACATGCCGAGAGTCTAACACCGATTAGATCATGCGTTCTATTCCTGGAGGGAGCTGCTTGGCGAGACGTCTCGGCGTGCGTGCGGATTGCCACCCAAGCGCCGACAGGTTAGCCGCCTGCCGACGACTCGCTGGCACTCGGCGTCGGCGACGGGGACGGGGACGGGGATTCTCTAGTCCGCGTTGGACTGGGTGCTGGTCGTGTGGTCGTGACCGTGGGTGCAGGCGGCGGCGCCGGTTCCGGCTTCGGTACGGCGACCTTGTAGCTGATGGTGGTACTCCGGGAGACGGTCGTTCCGGCTTTCGGATTCTGCTCGAAGACGACGCCGGCCGTTTCGGCATCCGTTTCGACTTCGTCACGCTTGAAATTCGTGAAGCCCGCCGCCCGCGCATCCGACTCGGCCTGTGCCGGTGTCTTTCCGGTCAACACGGGGACCTTCGACTCGCCGGTGGCGTACGTCAGGGTGATCTTCTGGTCTAGCGGAATCGTCGTGCCTTCGGCGGGAGTGACCAGCAGCACCTCGTTCTCGCTGGCCTCACTCGGCTCAGCCGGAGCCGCCTTCGTGGTCACGTTGGAGAACTTCTTCTTCTTCAGCTCTGCCTCGGCATCGGCCACGTGGTCGCCGATGAGACCCGTCGGAATCTTGGCGGTCTTCGGGCCGTCGTTCACCGTAATCGTGACCGTGCTGTTCTGCTCGACCTGAGTCCCGGCCACCGGTTCCTGCTTGGTCACCTGATCTGCGGTCTTTGCGTCCCCGGTGACGTGTTTGACCTCGGTCTTCAGCTGAGACTCGGCCAGCCGGTCGGTCGCCTGCTGCTCGTTGTAGGTGAGCACGTTCGGTACGGCCACCATTGCGCCCGCCTCGGGGGTGTCCGGCCCCATCAATCGCCACAGGGCGAAGCTTCCCCCAAGCAGCGCAAGGAGGACGAGAGCGCCGATCAGGAAAGCAAGTCCGGCCCGGCTCCTTTGCTCCTCCTCTTCGGCGATCGTTTCATCCTCGGGGGGAGGCACGGGACCTGCCACGGTGGTCGGCGCGACATCGGCTGCGGCGGCTGCCACAGCCGTAGCGCCAGCGACTCGGGGCACCACGGCCGTCACCTCGTGCCCCGCCAGCACGCGGGTGATGTCACTCTTCATGTCCCGCGCGGTTTGATAGCGATCCGCAGGATCCTTGGCCAAGGCCTTGAGCGTGATCGCGTCGATGTCGGGTGTGATCACCGGGTCGATCTGGCTGGGTGGCACCGGGGCTTCCCGTACATGCTGGTAGGCAACACTCACCGGTGAGTCGCCGGTGAACGGCGGACGGCCAACCAACAGCTCGTACATCAGGCAGCCAGCGGAGTAGAGATCGCTGCGGGCGTCCACGGTCTCCCCCCGCGCCTGCTCCGGCGAGAGGTACTGTGCGGTCCCGATGACCGCCGCGGTCTGCGTCATGGTGGCGGACGTGTCGGCCACGGCCCGAGCTATGCCGAAGTCCATCACCTTGACGCCGCCGGTCGGGGTGAGCATGACGTTCGCGGGCTTGATGTCCCGGTGGATGATGCCCGCCTTGTGGCTGTAGGCCAGTGCGTCCAGGACGCCAGCCGTCAGTTCGAGGGCCCGTTCGGGGAGAATCTTGCGGCCGTCGCGCAGCACGTCGCGCAACGTCGTGCC
>DATFQP010000066.1:0-4264 GCA_035264145.1 Propionibacteriaceae bacterium | reverse complement strand
TCTGCCGCTGCTGACCGTGCTCATCGCAGTGCTGTTCGGCGACACTGCCGTGCTGCCGGGTGGAAGCGTGCTCTGGCGGGAGCTTCTGGGACTGCTTGTCGCGTGGCTCCTGATCAACCTCTGGGAAGAAGCGGCGTGGGCGGGCTTTCTGCAGACCCGGCTGGAGCGACGGCACAACTTCTTCTTGGCCGCGTTGCTGACCGGAATCCCGTTCGCGGTGATTCACATGCCGCTGCAGGTGATCACCGGTCAGGTCCGTTCCGCCATCGACTTCGTCGTCGGCTTCGGCCTGTTGATGGTGCTCGTGATCTTCGTCCGATCGCTGTTCGGCATGGTGCTCCGGGGAGCCGGAAACAGTCTCCTGGTGGTGGGGCTGACCCACGCGATGTTCAACCGGTCCAACAACAACGACGGCATTGCCGCTGACCTGCTGCCCAGCAGCGACAGCCGGCAGCTCGCCGCCCTGCTGGCGACCATTGTGCTAACCGTGTTGCTCGGACTGGTATTGCGGAGGAAGCTGAGCCGGTCCTACCGATACCAGCTCGACGAAGGTGAGCAGCAGGCTTCCTGACCGTCCATCCTGTGAAGTCGTCAAGCCGGAATCCGTCCTGCCGAGGAGGTCCAGCCGACGCGACTCAGCTGCGGCGGTATGACGAGGTCGAGCAGCCAACCCAGGAGCACCCGCACCCGTCCGGCGGCGCTGGGCAGCCCCAGCAGGTGGTAGCCGCGGGTGACCAGGGCCGCAGGCAATCCCCACAGTGGGAGCCCGAGCGGGCGGGCGACCGCACTGAATGGCCCGAGATCGACCGCCTGCCCCAGGTCGTGGTGCCGGTACGGACGCTCGTGCCGTAGCCAAGGGAAGCGGAGACGTTGCGGGCCACTGCACGGCCCTGGCGTTGGGCGTGTTGCCCGGTCGGTGCGGTGAACCGGCCAGGCCGCGTCAGGTCCGGCACGGCTGCCGCGTCGCCGAGCGCGTAAACACCGTCGACGCCGGGAACCTGGAGGGTCGCCTCCACTCGCAGCCTGCCTTTCTCCAGCGGCAGGCCGAGCCGCTCGATGACCGGTTCCGGTTTGATTCCGGCGGCCTAGATCAGCGTGTACGACCGCAGCGTCTCACCGTCGGAGAGCCGTACTGCGTCCTGGGTGACCTCCTCGACAGTGGTCTGCAACCGCACCTGCATACCGCGCCGACGGCACACCGCCAGCGCGCGTCGTCCCAGGAACGGCCCTATTTCGGACAACACCTGGTCGGCAACGTCGACCAACACCCAGCGCAGATCGCTGCGGCGCAGTCGCGGGAACCTACGCACCGCCCGCTGGCTGAACAGCTGCAGCTGGGCGGCTGCTTCGACCCCGGTATAGCCGGCGCCGACCACGACGAAGGTCGCCCGAGCCCGCCGCTCAGCCGCATCGTCGGTGGCGTCGGCCAGGTTAAGCTGGCGGATCACGTGGTCGCGGAGCGCGATGGCAGCGGTCATCGTCTTCAGGCCAAGGGCATGCTCAGCCAGGCCGGGTATCGCGGGCAGGCGGGTTACCGCACCGGGCGCCAGAACCAGTCGGTCCCAATGCACACTCGAGACCTTGCCGTCCGAGTCGCTGACGTTGGCGGTGCGCCCGGGGATGTCCAGCGCGGTCAACGCCCCGGTTAGGTAGCGGGTACGGCGCAGCTCCCCGTGCAACGCCACTGCGACATGGCGGGGCTCGAGCACTCCGGCGGCGACGTTGGGTAGCAGCGGACCGTAGGTAAGGTGGTCGTCCGGGCTGGCGAGCACGATGTCGGCCGCCTCAGCGGGCAACCGGCGCTCCAGCTCGCGGGCGGCGTGGAAACCGCCGAACCCGCTGCCCGCGATCAGCACGGTGGGCCGCTCGTTCGAGGCCGGCAGTCGCTCAGGCTGTCGATTCATCCAATCCCCACTGCGCCGGACGACTGATAGCGGCCAGGCCACCACCGCGGCGGGCGAGCCACCGACCGCATCGTACGCCGGCCCGCTGAACAGCGGAAGCAGCACCAGCGAGGTGACGCCGTTCATACCTCGCGCTCCCACTGCTGCTGACCTCGTCTCGGATGACCGCCGTTGTGGAGCCGGGATTCGCTTTGGCGTCACAAGCCAACAAGGCATCGGCATGGCGGTCGAAGAATTGCCCGACCGCAGCACTGGTGATGTTTGGCGACAACCTAGAAGGAAAACACCAGGACGGGGCCAGGTCGAAGATGGCATTTGCCCCGCAACCGGGCAGCAGATGCGATGAAGCAGAGGCCGGAAATGCGATGAAGTGGACTCGTCGTTCATAGCTGCACGAGTCTTGGGATATCGCCGCGGGCCATAGTGGCGGGCCTTTGTGTTGGTTGCGCCAGTAGCTGCGGTTTGGGTCAGCGGGGTTGAGCTGGGTTGGTGGGGTCGCCTTGGGAAGGCGGATTGATCTTGGGCGCATCGGTCGTTTGGTCGATAGATCGTGGAGCCGGTGGCCCAGGTGACTTCTCCGGGACGAAGCTGTCAGGGGAACCAGTTGTGGGCTTTTCGCCGGCATCGAGCTCACTCAGTCTTGCTTCCAGCACGGAAATGACCGGCACTCTATTGCCATGGTTGCGCTCATAGTTCAGCAGGGTCGTTAGCCCGTCCGCGTCGAGCGTACGTATCCGGTGTGCCAGGGAGGCAGTAGGCAGGTGGTCGTAATCCGGCAGTGGAAACTCACTGCGAGGGGGTACGGCTTTACCCTGCTGTGAGCTTGCTGAATTGTTCATTCTGACCTTCCGTTCTTACGCCCAGTGTCTTGCATTGGTTCCTCCGCGGTTTGGGTCTACGTTCGTGTCCCTTCCGCTGGCTGGTGCCAGCGCAAAAGCGCCGCAGCAGGTGCACCACCCATAGTCCGAGCGCGGGTCACGTTGACGTCGGCGGCGGTAAGTGCTGCTGCAGCGATCAAGGCCAGATCGGCACGTATCGATTCCGGCAGATCCTTCACCGCGCCGAAACTCAAGCCGGGATGGTGTGGCGGTTCGACGCTGAACTCCCGGGACCGATCCACGTCGATGAGCAGGTGATCCACTTGGCCACGAATCAGAGCGTCGATGACATCGGAGATACCGATCGCTACGGACTCGCCCCTCCCGAGCCTGTCCCGAAGAGCGTGCACATGGGCCAGCTTGGTGGCCGTGACGTGGCGCGCCAGTACCCCATTCACCTCCTGGAACAAGGCGTCGTCCCCGCCGTCCGCGGCCCGGCCGCCGCTCTCCAACTGGACCAGTTCGGCTCGTACGTCGCCAAGGGTTTCCACGACCCGGGAGCGCGACCTCAGGTCGCCCGCCAAGATGATCATTTCGACACCGCTGCGAGCATGGCGCTCGACCTCGGCGGCCACTTCCTCTGCGTTCCGCATCCATGCGTTCTCCGCCACGTGCTGAAAGCGCAGATGTGACCAACCACCGCCATGAAACTTGTGCTCGTGGACATCGGGTGAGCCGACCGACTCCGTGACATCGGCGGATCGGAGGCTCGAGCGGTAAACGCTCACCTGTCCGCCTTCATGATCGACAAGAGCTAGGATGAAAGGAACTCGGGTCTCCTCGTCGGTGATCCAGGCACCGAGATCCGGAAGCGGTGCCCAAGCCGCTGTTGCATGAACAGTTCGGGCGCGGCTTACCTCGTCCAGCAGCACTCCGCGCTCAGTCGCGACGATCGCCCGACTCACTGGCGCCTCGGCATGGAGGTTTGAGGTCAGCAGCTCGCGAATTTCGTCACAAACGCTCGAGGGCGCGCCCTGCTCCTGGAGCGAATCGCAAGCGCCGCGCACCGCCAGCTCCACGACACGCCTGCCGTCCTCGATATCACGGCTCACGTCAACGTAGACGGTGGCGAAGGGGCCAGGATCTTCGAGCAGCTGCGCGATGCTGTTTGTCTTCACGACTCCCTCTCGTCTGTTCAGGTTGCTCTACCCTCCAAGCCCGCTGCCAAACCTCACTCTCGCGATGGAGGCGGTCGGTCGATTGGACTTGGTCGAGAGTCAGGCGGTATGCCAGTTGCCGGAGCCGGTCATCCTCTGAGGGACCGTCAGGCAGAGCACGTGCTTGAGTTTCAAAAGTCGGCTCCCTGGGCGTTTTTTCGTGGCCCCACATGGGTATCGACTTGTCAACGCGTCCCAAGGTGTTGAGCAGGCAGCGACCTAGGCGTCCTGACCTCCCCGCTGCGAGTCAGATCGACCGCCTCGCCGGGTCACCGGAGGCTCTGCCCGATGAATGAAGAAGCCCACTACCTCGAGCAGTTCTGCG
>DATFQP010000065.1:0-12554 GCA_035264145.1 Propionibacteriaceae bacterium | reverse complement strand
GGACCTGCTCCGGCGACGACGAGGGCGACTTCACCGCGGACCTCGCTGGACTCCGCCCACGAGGCCAATCCAGCGAGAGGTCCTCGGCGGATTTCTTCATGGATCTTGGTCAACTCACGGCAGACCGCCCCACGACGATCCGCACCGAAGCACTCGACCATGGCGGCCAGGGTCACCGCAGTACGGTGCGGCGCCTCGAAGAACACCATCGTTCGAGGTTCACCGGCCAGCTCGGCCAATCGCCGCACGCGTGCTCCGCCCTTGCGGGGGAGGAACCCTTCGAAGCAGAACCGGTCGACCGGTAGGCCGGATACAGCAAGTGCCACCAGGACCGCCGATGGCCCCGGCACCGCGGTCACCGGGAAACCGTGCTCGATGGCCGCAGTGACCAGCCGGTAGCCGGGATCCGACAACGACGGCATCCCCGCGTCGGTCACCAGCAGCACGCGCCGACCGGCCGCGAGCTCATCGACCAGCGACGCCGTTCGCCGCGTCTCGTTCCCGTCGAAATACGACACGACGCGAGCATCGGTCTTCACCGCCAGCCGATCGAGGAGTCGAGCAAGCCGCCGCGTGTCCTCCGCCGCGACGACATCCGCCGCGCGGAACTCAGCAAGCAATCGTGGCGACGCGTCGGCCAGGTTGCCGATGGGCGTGGCCGCCAAGACTAGGATGCCGCCTTTTGCGACCTCGGTCACGAGCCCAGCCTGCCATCCCGATCGTGCGACGGGCTCAGGCACACGCCGCCCGGCCCGAGCCTGGCAAAGGCCAAAGGGCCACCCCGTGCCCACCTACTATGTGCGCGTGACTGGGGTGCTCGAAGCGTCGGCAGTAGCCGACAGTCGCAAGATGCCTCCGCCACCGGAGCAGAAAGCGCCCGCGACGACGATTGAACGGCTCCGCGTCCTCATGCCGACTGATCGACTTGCCGGATGGCTCGTCGCCGTCGTGATCACGGCCATCGCGTTCGCTATCCGCATCGTCAACCTGAGCTACCCGAACAAGTTGGTCTTCGACGAGACCTACTACGCCAAAGACGCGTACTCCTTGCTCAGGTTCGGCTACGAACGCAGCTGGCCTGAATCGGCCAATGCGTCGATCACCGCCGGGAATGTCGACGTGATGGAGGAATCTCCCTCGTTCATCGTTCATCCGCAGGTCGGCAAGTGGCTGATCGCGGCCGGCGAGCAGATCTTCGGTATGAATTCCTTTGGCTGGCGATTCGCTTCCCTGGTCTTCGGCTCGCTGATGATCTTGATCACCATCCGGCTCGTCCGCCGCGTCTCACGCTCCACCCTGATCGGGGCCCTGGCAGGAGTGCTGCTGACCTTCGACGGCCTGGCCTTCGTCCTGGCTCGTACAGCGCTGCTGGATATCTTTCTGGCCTTCTTCCTGGTTGCTGCGGTGGCGTGCCTGGCCGCCGACCGCGATTGGTTTCGCTACCGCCTGGCCGACTATCTGGAACGCCACGAAATTCCCGATCTGCGTGGTAGGTTCGGACCCCTGCTGATTGTTCGACCGTGGCGGATTGCCGCCGGGGTGTGCTTCGGTCTGGCTCTGGGGTCGAAATGGAACGCGCTCTACACGCTGGCCGCCTTTGCCCTGCTGTCCCTCGCTTGGGACCTTGGCGCCCGCCGGCTTGCCGGCGCCAGGTCGAGCACCGGCCGGGCCCTCCTCCGGGACGGCATACCCGCCTTTGTCTCGCTGGTGGGCGTCAGCGCCGTCGTGTACTTCAGCAGCTGGGCCAGCTGGCTGGCCACTCGCGGTGGTTACGACCGCGACTGGGGTGAGCTGCACCCGGGCGCCACCTCGACGAGACTGCTTGGAAAATCGCTCGCTTCGCTCCTGCACTACCACCAAGAGATCTGGAACTTCCACACCGGCGACTTCATCAACCAGGCCGAACACGCCTACCGCGCCAATCCTTCCGGCTGGCTGATTGTCGCAAGACCGATCGGTATCGATGCCGTGAACTCGATCAAACCGGGCACCGATGGCTGTCTTGGGCCTGACGAGTGCCTACGGGTGATCAGCGGCATCGGCACTCCGGCGCTGTGGTGGGCCGCGATCATCGCACTTCTCGCAGCGGCAATCCTTTGGGTCGGTGCCCGCGACTGGCGATTCGGGATTCCTGTGGTCGGCGTGTTGGCCGGTTGGTTGCCGTGGTTCGGCTATCAGGACCGACCCCTCTTTTTCTTCTACGCGATCGCCTTTCTTCCGTTTTCCGTGATGGCGGTGGCGCTGTGCCTTGGACGCGTTCTCGGCGCCGCCCGAGCAGGCGACCGGCGAATGGTGGGGGGGATCGTGGTGGGCGTCTATCTGGCTCTGGTCGCTGCCAACTTCGCCTACCTGTATCCGATACTGACCGACGAGCTGCTGCCTTATCCTTCCTGGCTCTCGCGCATGTGGTTCAGAACCTGGATCTGATCTTGCCGCCAGGCACCTATCGATTCTGCTGAGAATTCCCAGCGGCTGCGCTCACTTACAGGGGCGGAGATAAAGTCCATGCCAGAGCTCACAGAGGGCGGCCGAGCGAGAGAGGCGGGCTGAATGGGCAGGTACGTAGCCCGGCGGCTGCTGAACTACGTGATCTTGCTCTTCATCGCGGTCTCGCTGACATACTTCCTGGCCGCTACTCAGCTCAACCCGCGCTCGCTGTACCTAATCGTCAATCCACCGATTGATCCGGAGTCCATCGAACAGGCTCTGCTGTCCCGCAACCTCAGTGACAACGTTCCAGTGTCGGAGCGCTACTGGATTTGGCTGACCGACATCGTGACCTCATGGGACTGGGGCGACTCGCCAAAGGGCGGTCCGGTCCAAGAAGAGATTGCCCGCAGGATCCCGGTTAGTCTCCGGCTGATCACCATTGGGTCGCTGGTCGGCACCATCATCGGGGTTGCCTTGGGCGCGTGGACCGCGACCCGGCAATACAGGTTCAGCGATCGGTCGCTCACGCTGGTCTCCTTGTTTATCCTGTCAGTCCCGTCGTTCGTTATCGCCAGCGTCTTGCAGGTGATAGCCAGCAACGCCAATAATGCCGCCGGCGTGAGACTCTTCGAGTTCGTCGGGGAGACCGGCTCGCGCGGCGACTACTTCGGAGCCGGGCTCGCCGACCGGATGCAACACCTGTTCTTGCCGACCTTGGTACTCATCTTCATCAATGCAGCGTTCTTCAGCCGCATTCAGCGGAACTTGATGCTGGATGCGCTCGGATCCGATTTCGTGCGGACCGCGCGCGCCAAAGGGCTGCGACAGTCCAGAGCAGTGATGAAGCATGCCCTGCGAACCTCGCTGATACCGACCGGTACCTATTTCGCTTTCACCGTGGCAACACTGTTCACAGGCGCCACCTTTATGGAGATCATCTTCTCGTTCCACGGGATGGGCGAATATGGCGTGAGTACCATCACGGGGCAGGATGTCCACGGCGCGGTGGCCGTCGCGGCCTTTGCCGGTGTATGCGTGCTGGGCGGAGCGATTCTGGCCGACATCATGGTCGCCGTCCTCGATCCCCGAGTTCGGCTGAGCTAGGGGCTGGGCATGACCGAAAAGCTGCTCGAGACCGCCAGCGAACGTCCGATCGAGGAACCCCTACCGATAGAGGGCGAGTCCAGGCGGCTAACCCGGCGACAATTGATCGTTCGGCGGTTCCTCCGAAACAAGACCGCCGTCGTAGGTCTGATCACCATCGTGGCGCTGATCGTCATTGCGCTGATCGGTCCGTACCTCATCAATTGGACCTACGACTACGTAGATCGCCGCGCCTACCTCAAACCACCGTCAGATCGGCATTGGTTGGGTACGACGCAGGGAGGCCGGGACATGCTCGCATTGACCCTGCGTGGGTTACGAAAGTCGCTGTTGATCGGCTTCCTGGTGGCCATACTCTCCACCAGTATTGCGGCTATCGTCGGATCCTTCGCCGCCTATTTTGGTGGCTGGTTTGAGCGGGTAGGCCTCTGGGTGACAGATCTGCTGCTGGTCATCCCCTCGTTCCTGCTGATTGCTGTGATGACCACCGGCGGCCCGAAGGGTGCGAACTCGTGGATCTTCCTGGTCATCCTGCTCGCAGCCTTCAGCTGGATGCTCTCGGCACGCGTCGTGCGCAGCCTCTCGCTTTCGGTGAAGGAGCGCGAATACGTCCACGCAGCGAAGTTCATGGGCCTCGCGGCACCGCTGACCATCACCAGGCACATCCTGCCGAACATCTCTTCCTTGTTGATCATCGACGCGACGCTCAACGTGGGCGCTGCCATTCTGGCCGAGACCGGGCTGTCCTTTTTCGGCTTTGGCGTGCAGTCTCCCGACACCTCGCTGGGCACCCTGCTCGGGGACGGTGCCCGCCAGGTGAACAGCTTTCCGTGGCTCTTCATCGGGCCGGCCATCGCCGTGGTGGTTCTCGTGCTGTCCGTGAACGCTGTTGGTGACGGTCTCCGCGATGCCCTCGATCCGACCTCCGCCTCAGGAGGTACCGCCCGGTGACGACGACTGCATCCCCTTCGGGCAAAGTTCGGCGCACCACCTCCGGCACCGTCTTGAGCGTCCGAGATCTGCACGTCACGTTCCCCAGCGAGGCCGGCCTCGTCCAGGCCGTACGAGGGCTCTCGTTCGACTTGGCCGCCGGTGAGTCGATGGCGATCGTCGGCGAGTCTGGCTCCGGCAAATCGGTCACCTCGCTGGCGATCATGGGCCTACACCCGGAGACGGCCAAGATCACCGGGTCGATCACGCTGCACGGTGAGGAGCTACTCAGCCGGAACGACGAGTCGATGTCCAGGCTCCGCGGCGAATCTATCTCGATGATCTTCCAGGATCCGCTGTCGGCGCTCACTCCGGTCTACTCGATCGGTGACCAGATCGTCGAGGCGATGCAGGTCCACCATGACGTCTCCAAGGCGGCGGCGACGAAGCGCGCCGTCGAACTACTCGATTTAGTTGGCATTCCCAACGCAAGCGTCCGCGTCAAGTCGTTCCCCCACGAGTTTTCCGGCGGCATGCGGCAACGCGCGATGATTGCAATGTCTATTGCCAATGATCCCGACGTGATCATCGCCGACGAGCCGACCACCGCACTCGACGTCACTATCCAGGCTCAGGTGCTGGACGTGTTGAAGAAGGCGCAGCAGGAGACGGGCGCCGCCATGATCATGATCACTCATGATCTCGGGGTAGTGGCCGGGATCGCGGATCGAGTGACCGTGATGTATGCCGGCCGGCCCATTGAGCAGGGCAGCGTCGACGACATCTTCTATCGACCGCGAATGCCCTACACCATCGGCTTGCTCGGTGCCATTCCACGGCTCGATGCGACCGACAAGAAGGCGCTGGCGACCCTGGAGGGCAATCCGCCATCGGTGGTCAACCTGCCGCCAGGCTGCCCGTTTGAGCCGCGCTGCCCGATGTCCACCCAAGCATGCACGATCGAGGAGCCGCCGCTGGCCCCGACCGATCACCCGAACCACTACGCCGCATGCATCTACTCGAGCAAGATCGCGGCCGGCGACCTCAGCTACACCGATATTTTCCCGGTTCACACGATCCCCGCGTCGCCCCTCGAACGCCTTCCCCGAGAGCAGCGGGCGACCGTGCTGCGGCTGGAGGGATTGAAGCGCCACTATCCGCTGATGAAAGGTGCGATCATCCGGCGGCGTGTCGGGACGGTGTATGCCGTCGACGGAATCGACCTTGATATCAAGGAGGGCGAGACCCTCGGATTGGTCGGCGAGTCGGGCTGTGGCAAAACCTCCACTCTGTTGGAGGTACTCAACCTGAAACCACCAACTGGTGGCCGCGTCGTCGTGCTCGACAAGCCTGTGGACGGCATGCGGGGCAAAGTGCGAAAAGAGATGCGACGAGACCTTCAAGTGGTGTTCCAGGACCCGATGGCCTCGCTCGACCCGCGTATGCCGGTCTTCGACTTGATCGCCGAACCGATGGGAGTCTTCAACTACTCGAAGACCGACATCCTCGATAGGGTCAATGAACTGCTTCGCCTCGTCGGCCTCGAGCCCGGCCATGCCAGCCGTTACCCCCAACAGTTCTCCGGCGGACAGCGTCAACGGATCGGCATCGCCCGCGCGCTGGCCCTGGAGCCGAAGCTGATCGTGCTGGATGAGCCAGTGTCAGCCCTGGACGTGTCGATCCAGGCTGGAGTGATCAACCTGCTGGACGAGTTGAAGGCCAAGCTATCGCTCTCCTACCTTTTCGTCGCGCATGACCTGGCGGTAATCCGGCACATCGCGGATCGGGTGGCGGTGATGTATCTGGGCAAGATCGTGGAGATCGGTGAGGTCAACAACGTATATGAGCACCCGACGCACCCGTATACCCAAGCGTTGCTCTCGGCGATCCCGATTGCCGATCCGGAGAAGGAGCGCAGCCGGAAGAGGATCCTGTTGACCGGCGACCTGCCGAGCCCGGCCGATCCGCCCTCCGGATGTAAATTCCGTACACGCTGCCAGAAGTTCCCGACGTTGGCCCCCGAACAACAGACGGCGTGTATCGACGTGGTGCCCGACCTGTATGACCTCGGTCGCCCCGACCACAATTCCGCCTGCCACTACAACGAGGAGGTTCAGGTCGTCTGACCAGCTGGCGTGCCTGAACGGAGCCTGAATGCCCCCCCGGTCATTGTTAAACAGCTGTAATCCCGGCGCCGCTTCCAGGCGAGTTCCGCGCCGTAGAGTGCAATGGTGGTCAGTTGTGCGCGACTGGCCCGCGACCTTTTCACTGGAGGGAATGTGAGAGCACAGAAGATTTTCCTGGCGCCGCTCATGGCAGGAGCACTGGTTCTTGCCGCTTGCGGTGGCGGTCAGAACCAGGAGACCGGCGGCGAGGAGCCCGCCGGCGAGGCCTCGGCCCCCCCGGTGACGTCGCAGGACATCAACGAGAAGGATCGCGCCGATCTGGCGCAGGGCGGAACCATGCGGCTGACTGTCGCTGAGTTCTGCAGCGGCTGGAACGTCAGTACCGTCGACTGTAACAATGACGACCTGGCGCATGCGATGCAGCCGGTGTCGCCGCGCTGGTTCAGTATCGACGCCAAGGGTGTTATCACGCCCAACCCGGACTACGTCGTATCAGCAGAGGAGACGTCAAAGTCGCCAACGGCTGTCAACTTCAAGCTCAATCCGAAGGCCGTCTGGGGAGACGGTTCCCCGATCGACGCCGACGACGCTATCGCCACGATCAAGGCGTGTGATGGCACAAACAAAAAGTTCCATTGCGCAACCACCCAGGGCTTCGATTCGGTCGCCAGCGTCAAGCCCGGCGCAGATAAGTTCGAGTTCACGGTCACCTTCAAGGCGGCGTACCCGGACTGGACCGCGCTCTTCTCAGGTGTCCCCAGCGTTGATAAGGCCGAGAGCGTCAAGGATCCCGAAACCTACAACGACGGCTGGAAAGACCTGAACAACGACTGGCTCTCCGGTCCGTACAAGGTGGACAACTTCAACAAGTCCGAGAAGGTGCTCACCCTCATCCCTAACGACAAGTGGTGGGGGGCCAAGCCACTGTTGGACAAGGTCACGTTCCGCGCCATTGCCGATGACGCGCAAGCCGCAGCCTTTGTGAACGGTGAGATCGACGCCTTCGACATCGGAATTGATCCGGACGGGTACAAACGCGCCTCGGCAGTGCAGGACGGCACCGTGCGCAAGGCAGCCGGTCCGAACTTCAGGCACATCACCTTCAACACCAAGTCGGCTGTTCTGAAGGACCTGGCCGTGCGCAAAGCGGTCGTCGAAGGCCTTGACCGCGAGGCCATCGGGCAGTCAGACCTCGCCGGTGTCGATTTCCCGGTCAGCCCACTGAACAACCACATCCTGCTCGCGACTCAAGAGGGCTATAGCGATTCGGCTAAGGAAACCGGGATGGACTACAACCCGGACAAGGCCAAGTCCGAGCTCGACGCGGCCGGCTGGAAGGCGGGGGCGGACGGCATCCGGGAGAAAGACGGTAAGAAGCTGCAGATCGGCTTCTCGCAGCTGGTCGGTGTCCCGGTGTCGGAGAACGAGGCTCTTCAGGTGCAGAACCAGTTGAAGGACATCGGCATCAAGGTCAACATCGTCAACGTCCCGGTCGCCAAATTCCAGGACGGCAGCGTGCTGACCAAGCACGAGTTCGACCTGATCGCCTTCAGCTGGATCGGTACGCCCTACCCCTTCACGAGCATCAAGCAGATCTACGGCACCGGCCAGGAAAGCAACTTCGCTCAGCTGTCGATGCCCGAGGTGGACGAGCTGATCAAACAGATCGACGTCGAGACCGATCCGGCGAAACGGATCGATCTGGCCGCCCAGGCCGACAAGATCATCTGGGAGAATGTGCACACCCTGCCGCTCTACCAGCGACCGTCCCTGATTGGCGTCAAGTCCAAGCTGGCGAATTACGGCGCATTCGGGCTTTCTGACAAGTCGTTCGCATGGGAGAACGTGGGCTACGAGAAGTAGTCACACTCGAATTAAGCACAGAGCAGGGGCCGGTGGCAATCACCGACCCCTGTTGTCTGGTTCGCTCCCTTCCGCATCCGCAGATGCAATGGAACGGAGAGCTAGGCCACGTCATGATCGACAGATGAAGACCCTCCAGGAGATCTGGCCGCCGTACGGCGTGCGGATCGAAGAGAATGATCTGACGTTGACGATCTTGACCGATGAAGACATTCCGGGCCTCGTCGACCTAGCACTCAATGGCATCCATGAGCCGGACGCCATGCCGTTCTCGACGCCGTGGACAGCCGTGGAGCCGGAGCGACTTCCGGCGAACATGATTCGCTTCTTCTCCGGTGTCCGAGCGCAGCTCACGCCCCAGAAATTCGACTTGCTCTTCGCCGTGCGGATCGCGCACGAACTCGCAGGGATCCAGGCAATGCACACCACCGACTTCGGTGTCACCCGGACGGCCGAAACCGGCTCCTGGCTGGGTCAGTCGTACCAGAGACGCGGGATCGGCACGAGGATGCGACGTGCGGTCTGCGCCTTCGCCTTTGATCATCTCGGCGCGGTGGAACTCACCTCTGGGGCCTTCGTCGACAACCCTGCGTCGCTGGCTGTGAGCACCAAAGTCGGTTACCGACCCAATGGCCGCTTCCGGATGACCCGGCGCGAGGGAGAGGTGGCCATCAACCAACGGCTGGTGCTCACGCCCGATGCCTTTGTCCGTGGCGAACCGATTACGGTCACTGGCGCCGAACAACTTCGATCCTTTCTGGAGCTCGGCTGATCGGCCGTTCTCCACCAGGGATCGTGTTCGTCAAGCGTGAGGCAGCCCTTCAGCGACCGTCGGCACCGCTGATGAGCACGTCAACGACGTATCCCAGTGGTCACCGGCGATAATCAATCGATGAACAGAGTCGGCGAGCAGCGGGAAGGTGTGACGTTCACTCACCTCGACGAGGAGCTGTTCGATGGAGCCGGCACTACCAAGAGGGATCTTGTCGATTACGTCGACGCCATGTCCGAGCGGCTCGTGCCTAGTTTGAGAAATCGGCCACTGTCGGTGGTCCGCATCCGGCCGGGCCAGCCCGCTTTCATGCAGAAGAATCTCCCTTCCTACACACCGGGCTGGGTAGAGAGAGTGCCGATCTGGGCCGAGGCTTCGCGTCGCGAGATCTCTTACGCACTGGCCAACGACAGTCGCACTTTGCTGTGGTTCGCCAACCAACGTGCGGTGGAATACCACGTCACCCTCTTCCGGGTCGACCACTCGGATCGTCCGGATTATCTGGTGCTCGACCTCGATCCGCCCGAGGGAGCAGCCTTCCGGGTGGTCATCCAAGCGGCCCAGCTGATCCGCCAAGCCTTGGCGGAGCTTGGCCTGTCAGGAGCGGTGAAGACCAGCGGCGCCAAAGGCGTGCACGTCTTCGTGCCGTTGGCGCCCCCGGTGGCGCATGAAGACGCCGCGGCCGCCACCCGGGCTATCGCCGCCCGCGCTGAGCGGATCGATCCAGCGCTCGCCACCACTGCCTTCCTCAAGGACGACCGTGTCGGCAAGGTCTTCCTTGACTCGACCCGGGCGGGCGGAGCCACCGTGGTCGGCGCCTACAGTCCGCGGATTCGGCCGGGTGTCCCAGTGTCGTTCCCGCTGGCCTGGGAGGACCTGGGCCGCGTCGCGCCGACCGACTTCACGGTCCGCAGTGCCGTCGCTCAGCTCGGTGATGCCGATCCATGGATCGAGTTCATGCCGCAGGCGCAACGCTTGAGCGCCGATCTGATCGCCGAGGGCCACACGATCCCGATCGCCCGCGTACAGGCCATGCATGAGGGCAAGCGGCGGGCCCGCAGCGGGCGCGACTCATGATGCAGAGGAGCGAACCGTGGTGGCGCCAAGCGGTGATGTATGAGGTGTATCCCCGCAGCTTCGCCGACGGAAACGGTGATGGTTCGGGTGACTTGCGAGGGCTCTTACAACGGCTGCCTTACCTGGCCGACCTCGGCGTAGACGGAATCTGGATCGCACCGTGGTATCCCTCGCCGATGGCCGACGGTGGCTATGACGTCAGTGATTTCTGCGATGTCCATCCCATGTTCGGGACGCTTGCCGATGCGGACGAGGTGCTGCTGAAGGCACGCGACCTTGGCCTCCGAGTGATCATCGACCTGGTTCCCAACCACACATCAGATCACCACCCGTGGTTCAAGGCGGCACGTCGTGCGGGGCCGGGCTCACCAGAACGCGATCGCTACCTGTTCCGGAATGGCAAGGGCGAGCGAGGCGATGAGCCACCGAACAATTGGATTAGCTGCTTCGGTGGCTCCGGCTGGGAGCGGGTGATCGAGCCAGATGGCCGACCAGGCCAGTGGTATCTCCACACATTCGCCGTCGAACAGCCGGACCTCAATTGGCGTAACCAGGAGGTGCTCGAGGCATTCGACGACATTCTGCGCTTCTGGTTCGAACGTGGCGTCGATGGGATCCGGGTGGACGCGGCTCCCGCTCTAGGCAAGGAACAGGACCTGCCGGATGCCGATTACGGCGGCGACCTACGGTTTAGGACCCTGGACTGGGTCGAAAACCCGCATTGGGACGTCGACGAAGTGCATGACGTTTTCCGGCGTTGGCGCAAGGTGGCGGACGGCTATTCCGGCGAACGCGCTTTCGTCGCAGAGGCGATTGTGAGCAGCCCGGAACGGCTGACCAACTATTTGCGGCCCGACGAAATGCATACCGCGTTCAACTTCCCGTATATGAAGGCCGCCTGGGACGCGGCTGCGCTGCGGCAGGTTATCGACGCAACGCTCAGTCAATTCGTGCCCATCGGCGTCCCCGCCACCTGGGTCACTTCTAGCCACGATGAAACCCGCCTCGTCACTCGCTACGGCCGCAAGACCACATCGTCATCACACTTCTCCGACGGTCAAGGCGAGACCTCCGATCCAGCACCCGGCACCCGGCGGTCTCGCGCCTCCGCCCTTCTTACGCTGGCTCTTCCCGGCAGCGCCTACATCTACCAAGGTGAGGAGCTTGGACTGCCCAATGTGGACGACCTCCCAGACGACGTTCTTCAGGACCCGGTGTTCAAGCGGACCAACGGTGAGACCCGCGGCCGGGATGGCTGCCGCGTGCCGCTGCCCTGGGAGGGTATCGCACCCCCGTACGGCTTCTCCCCCGCTCGGAGCGGCGCCCAGCCTTGGCTGCCACAACCCCGGAACTGGGCACCGCTGAGCGTCGAGGCTCAGCTGGCCGACCCCGGGTCAACACTGTCATTGCATCGCGCCGCTCTCCGGCTACGCCACGAGGTGCCAGGGCTGCTCAGTGAGGATTTTCGTTGGCGTGACTCAGCCGATGGCGTGCTCGACTTCGAACGCGGGACCGACTTCCGCTGCGTAGTCAACATCTCCGGGAAGCCGCTGGCGCTCATTCCTGGCTGGGTGCCGCTGCTGTCCAGCGCGTCGCTGTCAGACGGCACCCTGCCGCACGACGCTGCCGTTTGGCTTCAAGCACGACAAGGCTCATCAGATGGCGTCTGACAACCATCTTCGAAATCTGTCGAGGTGCTCACCGCCCGTAAAGCCAAGAGACTATAAAGAAGGGTAAATGGAGCAGCACGAATACGCGAGATTGGTAGAGTACTCGCTGCACAATGAGCCTTTGTCCGCGAGCACATACACCGAGAGCCACCTGCATTTCGCCTATGTGCTACAGACAGAGAATAGGCGCATCGTACTGGAGGGAACCACGCTATTAGCTGCACTCAACGAGATCGGTCGCGACGGATGGATCGTATATGAAGTTATTCATCCAGATCAGCCGCATAGCGTCCGATCACCCATGAGCGAAGGTGATCTCCATGCGTTCGAACGAACGCACGGTTGGCGGCCTCAGATGGGTCTCTTGGGTGGGCTCAGGTCAGTGCGCCGCATGCTGTAGGGCGATTGAGCGCCCCTGCCAGGACGGCGGGGCGGCGCAGATCCCCTCAAATGATCAGGCTGGTGGCCACCTTGAGCTGATCATGATCGATCAGCCAGCGGATGCTGTCCAGCACCGCCGCCTCCGGTTCGAAGGCCGGAGCGTAGCTGAGCACCGTGCGCGCCTTGTCGATCGAGGCGTAC
>DATFQP010000064.1:0-10999 GCA_035264145.1 Propionibacteriaceae bacterium | reverse complement strand
CGCCTGGCCCAGCAGCTCCACGCCGACGCTGTCGAGCTTGAGGCCGACCTCTTCGGAGATGACCTGGCCGCCGGTCAGGATGGCGATGTCGGTCAGCATGGCCTTGCGGCGGTCACCAAAGCCGGGGGCCTTGACGGCGACCGACTTGAAGGTGCCACGGATCTTGTTGACGATCAATGCAGCCAGGGCCTCGCTGTCCACGTCCTCGGCGATGACCACGAGCGGCTTACCGGCTTGGATGACCTTCTCCAGGATCGGCAGCAGGTCCTTCAGGTTGGACACCTTGGAGTTGACGATCAGCACGTAGGGATCGTCGAGGACGGTCTCCATCCGCTCGGTGTCGGTGACGAAGTAGGGCGAGATATAGCCCTTGTCGAATCGCATACCTTCGGTCAGCTCGAGCTCCAAGCCGAACGTGTTGGACTCGTCGACGGTGATGACACCTTCCTTGCCGACCTTGTCCATGGCCTCGGCGATGATTTCGCCGACCGACTCGTCACCGGCGGAGATCGATGCCGTGGCCGCGATCTGCTCCTTGGTCTCGACGTCCTTCGCAGCGTTGGCGAGTTCCTCGACGACGGCGTCGACCGCCTTCTCGATGCCACGCTTGAGGCTCATCGGGTTGGCACCCGCGGTCACGTTACGCAGGCCCTCACGGACCATCGCCTGAGCCAGCACGGTGGCCGTCGTGGTGCCATCACCGGCGACATCGTCGGTCTTCTTGGCCACCTCCTTGACGAGCTCGGCGCCGATCTTCTCGTACGGATCCTCGAGCTCGATTTCCTTCGCGATGCTCACGCCATCATTGGTGATGGTCGGGGCACCCCATTTCTTCTCCAGCACGACGTTGCGGCCCTTGGGGCCAAGGGTGACCCTGACCGCATCCGCGAGGATGTTCATCCCCCGCTCCAGGCCACGCCGCGCCTCGGTATTGAACTGAATGAGTTTGGGCATTTTCTCCTGCGAGTCCTCCCGCGTTCAGGCGGTCTTTCACCGCCGTTGAGCAAGTGAGTACGAACTCCCCCAGCGATGCCCGCGACGGACGTCCTTCGACAGGCTCAGGACTCACCGCCTGAGGAGGATGGCACTCTCAGGCCGAGAGTGCTAACTCAATGTTTAGCACTCTGACCAGTCGAGTGCAAACAACCTACCGAAGGTTGTCAGGTCGACTCTCTGGCGGAACGGAACGTTCACCCACGTTCCCTCGGCCCCCTCTACCTTGCAGACGGCGCAGAGCGACGGCAACGGACGTCTACATTGAGTCCTCTCTCGCGGTGGTGATCGCGGAATAGACCGCGCCGCTGGTTGGTTCGACCGGCTGATGGCTAGCGCACGAATCGGACAAGATCCCGTTGGATTGACACCGGCATCCGCCGCGAGCGTGGGTCTGCGGTCAGAGCGAGGCCCGATCTTGTTGTCGGTCATGCTCAGCGTCGGCCTCGTCGCCATCGACTCGACGATTCTGGCCACAGCGGTCCCCTCGATCGTCAATGACCTCGGTGGGTTCGCCCAGTTCCCATGGCTGTTCTCGATCTATCTGCTGGCCCAGGCTGTGTCGGTTCCGATCTTCGGCAAGTTCAGTGACCAGGTGGGCCGCAAGCCGGTCATGCTCATCGGTGTCGGTCTCTTCGTCCTAGGCTCGATCCTCTGTGGGCTTGCCTGGAGTATGCCGGCGTTGATCGCGTTCCGGGCCCTCCAAGGCTTCGGCGCAGGTTCGGTCCAGCCGACGTCGATGACGATCATCGGTGACATCTATTCGATAGCCGAGCGGGCCCGGGTGCAGGGGTACGTCGCCAGTGTGTGGGCGATCTCGGCCGTCGTCGGCCCAACTCTCGGCGGGCTTTTCGTCGACTTTCTCGACTGGCGCTGGATCTTCTTCGTCAACGTGCCGCTCGGTGCGATCGCCGGCTGGATGCTTCTCCGAAGGTTCCACGAGCAGGTGCACCGCAAGCGGCACCGCATCGACTTCGCTGGTGCTGCCCTGCTGGCGATCGGCACATCCTTGGTCATCTTGGGGCTGCTCGAAGGCGGCGTGCTGTGGCGTTGGACGTCCGTGCCGAGCATCGCCATCTTGACGGCGGGCGTACTCGTCCTGATCATCTTCGCGGTGGTCGAACGGCGCGCCACCGAGCCGATCCTGCCGGGCTGGGTCTTCCGCGATCGGTTGCTCAACACCACCAACGTCGCCGGCGTCGTGATTGGTGTGATGTTGATCGGGCTCACCTCGTATGTGCCACTCTTCGCCCAAGGCGTGCTCGGCACGAACGCGCTGGTCGCCGGATTCGCGCTAGCGGCCCTGACCCTCGGCTGGCCGCTAGCGGCGTCCCTGGCTGGGCGGGTCTACCTGCGGATCGGCTTCCGTAACACAGCCCTGATCGGCGCCGCGGTGATCTTGACTGGTGCGGGGCTGATGGTGCTGCTCTCACCGGAGAGCTCGATCTGGCAGATCGCGGCGACGTGCTTCGTCGTCGGCTTTGGCATGGGCATGTCGGCCAGTCCGACGCTGATTGCAGCTCAGTCGTCGGTGGACTGGGAACAGCGCGGCGTGGTCACCGGGACCAACATGTTCGGGCGGTCAATGGGAAGCGCCCTGGGCATCGCGGTCTTCGGTGCGATCGCGAACGCGGCGCTGACGTCTCCCGCCGGAGGAGGTCTTTCCACCACGACGAACGGCGTTCCGGTCGGAGTACTCGATGCAGCGCTGCACAACGTGTTCCTCGCAGCGGCCATGGTGGCCGTTGTGCTGGCGATTGCCGTCGCCCTGATGCCGAAGACCAGGGCCGGAGAGCCGACGCCTGTTACTCGACGCTGACCTCCGCATCAGCGGGTGCCAATTCAGCGACCAGCGGCACGACGTCGGCGATGGAGTTCTCCACTCGGGTCGGCCGGTATGGAAATCGATCGACGTTCTCCGGCCGAGTGGAGCCGGTCAGGACCAGAATGGTGCGCAAGCCGGCCTCGATGCCAGACACCACATCGGTGTCCATCCGGTCACCCACCATGACCGTCGTCTCCGAGTGCGCCTCGATGCGGTTCAGCGCCGAACGCATCATCAGCGGGTTCGGCTTGCCCACGAAGTAGGGCGCGACTCCCGTGGCGCGCGTGATCAGCGCCGCAACGGAACCAGTCGCCGGCAAGGCGCCGGCTGCTGACGGACCAGTGGGGTCGGGATTGGTGGCGATGAATCGCGCCCCCCGATCGATCAGCCGGATCGCCCGAGTGATCGATTCGAACGAGTAGGTTCGGGTCTCACCCAGCACCACATAGTCAGGATCTCGCTCGGTCATGACAAAGCCGATGTCGTGCAGCGCCGACGTCAAGCCGGCCTCACCGATGACGAACGCCGAACCGCCCTGTCGCTGATCGCCCAGGAACTGCGCGGTGGCGAGTGCGGAGGTCCAGATGGATTGCTCGGGCACATCGATTCCGCTGGCCAGTAACCGCGCGCGCAGATCTCGAGCGGTGAAGATGGAGTTGTTGGTCAAAACCAGAAACCCTCGGTGGTGGCGCTGCAAAGCCTCAATGAAATCGGGCCCGCCGGGCAGCGCATGCTCTTCGTGCACGAGAACGCCGTCCATGTCGCTCAGCCAGCAGGAGACGGGCTTGGGCTCGGTCACGGTTGTCATTCTGGCGTACCCTGGGCGGCGGTGACATGGGCACGGACATGCGGTTTCCTCCTGGCGATGGGGGCAATCATGACCAGTTGCAGTGACAACGCTGGCGAGCCATCCCAGCCGACCCCATCGCCGTCCGTACCTGTCCCCGTATCTGGATCAACTCCGAGCAGCGGTCCATCAGCCAAGCCCTTGCCGACGGAAGCGCCCCCCGCGTCCGGGGGGCTCACGATCCGCTACCTCGACTCCGACGGCAAGATCAAGACAGTGCGCGTCGAGGACTTCGCGCGATGACCTGCTAGGGGTTGGTCCACAAGCAGAAGGGGTGTCCGGCCGGATCGTAGTAGACCCGAACGTCGCTCTGCGGCTGATGCTCGGCAAGGACCGCGCCCACGGATACGGCATGCGCGCCGGCATCTTCGAGGTCTTCGACCTCGATGTCGAGATGCATCATCATTTGCTGGTGATCGCTGTCGGCCGGCCAGGTCGGGCGGATATAGGCGTTCTCAAGCTGAAAGGCGAGGCCGACACCACCATCGGGATTGGCCAGCGCGACCCACTCCGGTTCGTCAGACCGGATCTGCCACCCGAGCAATCTCTGATAAAAGCCGGCCAGCTCTCGCGCGTCAGGTGCGTTGAGCACGACGCTGGTGACATTGAGCTTCGGTTGCGCCACTGATCCTCCTTCTCCGAATGCCACACTCAGCCTATGGTTGCCGCTCCCCCGCTGCCGGACCCCGCAGTCGTCGTGCTGGCCGGCGCCGCGGGCTCGGGCAAGTCGACCTGGGCGGCCGAGCGGTACCGCTCCTCCGAAATCGTGTCGTCGGATGCGTTGCGGGCCGTCGTCGGCAGCGGCCCAGCCGATCTGGATGCCTCGGTCGACGCGTTCGGTTTGCTCGACACGATTGTGAACGCCCGTGTCGCCCGCTCGTTGACGACGGTGATCGACACGCTCGGTCTTGATCATCCACGGCGCCTGGGTTACCTGCAGTTGGCCCGTTCGGCAGGGCTGTCGGCCGTGTTAGTGATCATGGACACCTCGCCTCAACTCTGCCGGGAGCGTAACCGGCTGCGGGATCGACCGGTGCCGGCGCCGATCCTCGCCGACCAGCTGCGCAAGATCAAGTCGATGGTCGACACTGCCGCCGACGAGGGCTGGGACCGAGTGCTGATCATCGAGGATTCCCTCACCGTGGCAGCGCCGCCGCAGGACACGAGCCAGACCGACCGTGAGGATGGGTCCGCCAGCCGTCCGCGGGTGATCTTGCACCTGTCGCGTTTTCCGTGGGGCAGTGACCCCGTGGAGTGGTTGGTCGATATCGCGCTGGCCGCGGACTCGATCGGCTTCGACGGGATTTCCCTGATGGATCATCTGATCCAGATTCCGCAGGTGGACCGGGCATGGGAACCGATCCCTGAGCCCTGGGTGACCCTCGGGCTGTTGGCCGGCCTCGACACCAAGCTTCGGCTCGGCACGCTCGTCTCGCCGGTCACGTTCCGCGCCCCTGGGATCATAGCGAAGACGGTCGCGACCCTGGATGCGCTCAGCGGGGGACGCGCCTTCTGCGGTCTGGGTGCCGGCTGGTGGTTGCGTGAGCACCAGGCGTACGGACTGGACTTCCCGAAGCCGGCCCAGCGCCTTGATCAACTGCAGCGGTGTATCGAAACGCTGCGGGCACTCTGGGCACCTGGCACCAAGGCCTATGCCGGGCGATATCTGAACCTGCCGGAGACGACGTGCTATCCGCGGCCTGTCGGGCAGATTCCCATCATCGTTGGTGGCTCGGGCGAGCATCGGACGCTCAAGATCGTGGCCGAGCAGGCCGACGGCTGCAACCTGCCATCCGACGAACCCGTCCTCTCCTCCAAGATGGACATTCTGCGCCGCCACTGCACCGCGATAGGCAGAGATCCAACCGAGGTGGAGATCACCGTCCTCGATCTACCGGTCATCGGCACCGACCGCGAGGAGGTCGGACTGCGGGTTGAGAGACTTCGCGGTCGCACGCCGGCCGCCACCTACGCAGCTCAGCACCATGCGGGCACACCCGAAAGCCACATCCAGCGCTATCGCCGGCTCTCAGATCTAGGTGTGGGCACCGTCTTCTGCTCGCTCGCCGACCTGACTGACGCTGACGATCTTGCTCGCTGCTCCCCGCTGCTCGAAGGGCTGAAGTGAGGACGGTTGCTCTCCGGCGATGCTGGCGAACGGGATCGGACAGCAGGCATTGCTGGCGCACTCCACCAGGTCGTCGCAGCCCGCGTCGACCGCGGCTCGCAAGGTATCGGCGATCGCCTGAAGGTCGGTGATCTTCGCCTCGACCTCTGCCAGCTTCAGCTGCGCCCGAGCGGCAAGCCCCGCCTCGTTTCCATGCTGGCGCGGACGCCGATGACGATGACGGCGGCCCGCATCCAACAGTTCGGCCACCTCGTCGAGCGTGAACCCGAGGCGCTGAGCCGCCTTGATCACCCGGAGCGTGGTGACTGTCTCGGGCGGATAGACCCGGTGCCCACCGAGGCTCCGATCCGGCTCGGCCAGCAGCCCACGCCGCTCGTAGTACCTCAGCGTCTGCCGATTGACACCTGCCGCGGCGGCCACATCACCGCTCCGCAGGCCCGAGTTCATGGTGTCCTCATCCGAGATGCTGCCCGCGCGGCCAAGGCGTCCAGCACCTCGCTCCGAACGGCAGGTACCCGGACGTCTACCTGGACTGTGTCACCGTCGGACGTGAAGCTGAACGTGAAGAAGGAGCAGCATTGCGTTTCCCTTGCAGCCAGGTCTCGCGCGACGGCTTCAGCTCGGGAGTGGAGCGACCATCGCAAGACGGCGGCTGACAGCCTCGTCTGAGCGGTCAAGGCCGTTGAGAAAAGGTCGTCGAACTCGGCGAGCCGCAGCGGTCGCTCAACAGTCGGCAGCGTGCAGCTTTCAAGAACCGTAAGATCCTCGATACTTGTCATACTCCGACGGTAAACCTGTATTCAGGTACCAGATACAAGTCCGCCTTGGAGGTTATCGATGTCGATCGATGTCGATCGATGCCGACTCCATCACGACTGACCACACGGCGCCCGTCACCTTCCGCAGTCCGTTCGACCCCTCCAGCCCCGCGGTGTTGCACCTCGCTTCAACAGCTCGCTAGATGTCGGTCACTTCGGCGGGCCAGCGGTCAGCCGCCGGCCACCGCCGGAATGATCGAGATCCGGGCGCCATCGCTCACCTCAGCGTCCAACCCGCCGATGAAGCGCACGTCGTCATCACCGATGTAGACATTGACGAAACGGCGAAGTGCGCCGGCCTCATCCAGAATGCGGCCACGGATGCCGGGATGGCTGGACTCGAGTGAGTCAAGGATCTCGCTCAGCTTGCTGCCTTCTGCGCTGACCTCTCCCACACCACCGGTGTAGTTGCGCAGGATCGTCGGAATGCGGACTGTCGCACTCATGGGCGGTAGTCCTTCCAGAAGTCGGTGAACGCCTCGTAGCGAGCAGGAATTGTGGTCTTCGGGCCGACCTTGTCAGCGATCGCGTCAAGGGTTTTCAATCCGTCACCGGAGTTGATCACGACCGTCTCCGCCTCTTGGTCGAGCACTCCCTCGTCAATCAGCTTCGCGGTGACGCCGACCGTCACGCCGCCCGCAGTCTCGGCGAAGATCCCCTCCGTCCGCGCGAGTCGCTGAATGTTCGCGACGACCGCCTCGTCATCCACGTCGGCCACCAGACCACCGGTGCGACGGACGACATCGAGCACGTACGGGCCGTCCGCCGGGTTGCCGATGGCGAGCGACTTGGCGATGGTGTCCGGGCGCACTGGCGCCACCACGTCGTGACCCGCCCGGTAGGCCTGAGCGACCGGCGAGCAGCCGGTGGCCTGGGCGCCGAAGATCACGTACGGTTTGTCCTCGACCAGGCCGAGTTTGATCAGCTCGGTCAAACCTTTGTCGATCTTGGTCAGCTGCGAACCGGAGGCCACCGGGATGACAATCTGATCCGGCAGGCGCCAACCCAGCTGCTCGGCGATCTCGTAGGCCAGCGTCTTCGAACCCTCGGCGTAGTACGGACGGACATTTACGTTGACAAACGCCCAGCCTTCTTCTTCGGCGGCGATCTCGCTGGCCAACTTGTTGACGTCGTCGTACGTGCCCTCGATGGCGATCAAGGTCGTGTCGTACACCGCAGACGCCAGGATCTTCGGCCGTTCCAGGTTCCTCGGCACGAAGACGACGGACTGGATGCCAGCGCGGGCAGCAGCAGCTGCTACCGCGTTGGCCAGATTGCCGGTGGAGGGGCACGCCAGGACCTGGAGCCCCAACTCGCGTGCCGCGGACAGAGCGACGGCCACGACTCGGTCCTTGAATGAGTGAGTCGGGTTACCGGAGTCGTCTTTGACCCAGAGCTGACGCAGGCCTAGATCGTCCGCCAGGTTGCGGGCATCGACCAGCCGGGTGAAGCCGGGATCGGTGGAGCGGAAGGTGGCGATATCAGCGGGGACCGGCAACAGCGGAGCATAACGCCAGATGCTCCGCGGGCCCGCCTCGATCTGCTCGCGCCTGACTGACGGAAAGTCATAGCCGACCTCGAGCGGACCGAAGCACTCCGTACAGGCGTAGAAGGGGCCGAGCGGGGTTTTCTCGCGGCACTCGCGGCACACGAGGTGAGTGGCGTTGCCGAAGGCGCCCTCGCGAACGTCTTGCGGTGTCGGAAAGTCGGTGTCGAGCACCGCAGTCATTCGATCGTCCTTCATCATCTGTCTCGGGCGGCTTTCGACCGAGTCGGAATTGGCACCGTTTCTGTTCGGTCAGCCGGTTGCCGGGGAGTCACCGGGCCGTTCCCTCGTCCCCTCTGGATGAACGCCGCTAGCCTAGGGCGGCGACCCGCCCTGCCGCACATTTCGGTCCGCATCCTGGGAACTCATTCCGGATACTGGGCCGGCGCGCGTGTGCCACCGTCACACTGAGCCAATCGTGCCTCTGATAGAACCGGAAGAGGGCGCGGGTGGTGCCCGATGCTCATGTCGCTTAGAAGGCCGGGGTGAAGGGAGGTTATGGACCTTACGACGGTCGATCTTCGACCATCCCCTCCCCAGACCGGCTGGCAGTGGTGCCGGTTGGTCGGCAACATGATCAACCTGACCACACCTGGCGGGCTCGCGGTCGCCGTGATCGGCGGCGCAAAGATTCGACGCGGGCCGCGCGGATTGTTCCTGTGTGAGGGCTATCGGCTGAAGTTTCCGGTGGCCGGCGCCTTCACGATCGGTAACGTCATCACCACCGGGTCGACCTGGGAGCAGAAGCTCGCCCAGTACCCGCAGCTGATGCAACACGAGGAGCAGCACACCTGGCAGTACTTTTACTGCCTCGGCCTGCCGTACTACGCCGCCTACCTGATCTGCATGGGCTGGTCGATGTTGCGGACCGGCGATCGTGCCGCCCAGAACTTCTTCGAGCGGCAAGCTGGACTCGTGATCGGTGGTTATCGAGACCTCCCGATTCAACCGGTTCGAAAGAATCTCGCCGCCATCTTCCGGACCCGGCAGATGATCTTCAGGACGGGCCGATGATGATCACAGATCGACTGACAGGTCGATGCCCAGCCGCTTGGCAGAACGGCTGCGCTGCCGAGCTTCCCGCAAGCGGCGTAGCCGCTTGACCAGCAGCGGATCTTGAGCGAGCGCTGCTGGGTTGTCGATAAGGGCATTAAGGGTCTGGTAGTAGCGGGTAGCCGACATGCCGAACTTGTCGCGCACCGCTTGCTCCTTTGCGCCGGCGAACTTCCACCACTGGCGTTCGAAAGCGAGGATCTCCACATCCCGGGCACTCAGCCTGCCGGCCGGATCGCTACGATCGGCGTGCTCGTGTGGGACAACAGACATAGCGCCATCATAAGAGCAAATAACAGCCATGTCATTCGTGTCGTTCCGAGAAGCGACACACTAGCTGGAGAATTTTCGGAGAACCGAGTCAATGATCAAACGCCTCACCGGCACGATCCAGACATACGCCTGGGGCTCTCGGACGATGATTCCCGAGTTGCTTGGTCTTCCGCCCACGGGCGAGCCGCAGGCGGAGCTCTGGCTTGGTGCCCACCCGATGGCCCCTTCGCTCGTCGAAGGCCGACAACTTGATCAACTTGTGGCCGAGAACCCGGCGGGTGTCATGGGTGCGAGACCGTACGCCAACTTTGGACCACGGCTTCCCTTCCTGATGAAGATCATTGCCGCCGATCGGCCATTGTCATTGCAGGCGCATCCTTCCCGTGCCCAAGCCGAGGCCGGATTCGCTGAGGAGGAATCAGCAGGGATTCCTGTCTACGCCTCGAATCGCACCTATCGCGATACCTGGCCAAAGCCGGAGGTGCTTTGCGCGCTGGGCCCCACGGAGGCGCTCTGCGGCTTTCGCGATCCGGCGGAAACGTATCGGCTTTTCGAGCAGTTCGGCGCCCCGGGCACGCTCCCGATCGTCAGAGCGCTTAACGACGGTTCCCGTGATCCCAAAGATCGGTTGAAGGAAGTCTTTCGACGCTTACTTCGTCTCTCTGGGGGAGAACGCGCCGTTATCCATCAGGTGGCTGGTGTAGCAGACTCGTTCCGGGGAAGTGGTCCAGTAGATTCCTTAGCTGCCACGATCCGTGAACTGGCTGCTCACCATCCGGGCGATCCCGGTGTCTTGGCGGCGCTCCTGATGAATCGCATCACCCTGCACCGGCATGAAGCTATCTTCCTGGCCGCGGGCAAGCTCCACGCCTATCTGCGTGGCGGCGGCGTTGAAATCATGGCGAACTCGGACAATGTCATGCGCGGTGGGCTCACCCCCAAGTTCATCAATGTGGAGGAGTTGCTCAAGGTGATCGATTTCAGACCAGGCCTGCCCGAACTCGTCAGACCGATCGAGCTAGCGCCCGCGATCTGGCACTATGCCGCCCCAGCGCCAGAGTTCTCACTCTGGCGGCTCGATATCGACAAGGGTCCGATCGACGTTCCCGGCACCGACGTCGGCCGAATCGTTCTGGTGTCAGAGGGCTCCGTGCAAGTGGAATCGTCGACTCGATCCCTGGGTCTGCACCGCGGAGAGTCGGCGCTGATCACTGCCGGCGATCCTGCCAGCATTCGCGGGTCTGGCACGGTTTTCGTCGGCTCCCCCGGCCTCGGCTAGCCTGAGGGGTTGTCGCTGGCGTGGCGCAATCGGTAGCGCACCTGTCTTGTAAACAGGTGGTTGGGGGTTCGAGTCCCCCCGCCAGCTCTCTAAAAAGTGTATGCCTTCGGCTGAGGCTTGACTTTTCGCCTTCGGCTGATGCTTTACATGGTTTCGGCTGATGGTTGACAGCTACTTCGGTTGATCCTTGACACTCCCGTATGAGGGAGATGAGTGTGGCCGAGCAGCGGTATCGCG
>DATFQP010000063.1:0-4866 GCA_035264145.1 Propionibacteriaceae bacterium | reverse complement strand
TGCGACGCATGCAACGGCTGGGGCCTCAGCGCTTCGGAATTCGTCATGCCGCCCAGCCTCTCAACAAAATGAGGACCGGATCGCTCAGTTAGCGCAACAAGTTTGAGATTCTCGAGACCCCGGCAGGTCAAACACCGGCTCGACCGGTTTCCCGGTGAGAACACCGATACGGCATTCAATCAGCCGAGGTGGGTACTGAACCAGTCGATGAGCTGCTCGTAGGCCGACGCGGCGGCCGTTGCGTTGTAGCGCTGCCCGGTGTCGTTGAAGAAGGCATGCCCAGCGTCCGGGAAGGTCACGATCTTGTGGGTCAGACCTGCTTTCTCCAGAGCCGCCTTGGCCGCGTCTCTGGTCGCGTTCACCCGGTCGTCCTGCTCGCCGTAGATGCCGAGGACAGCGGCGCTGGGTGATCCAGCAAAATCGGCGCCCTCCGGCAGTGGACCGTAGAACGGGGCCGCCGCGGCGAGGCGGGGCTCACCCGACGCCAATAGGGACCAGACCATACCGCCACCGAAGCAGAAGCCGACGGCGCCGGTCTTCGCATCGGCCGTGCGCCGTTCCAGCTCGCCGATGGCGGCCTTCATGTCGGCCACCAAGCGGCTGTCCGGTATCCGATTCAGCGCCGCGGCAACCTCCGCCTCTCCCTCGAACGACGCCGTGCCGCCTTCCTCGGACAGCAGGTCGACGGCCAGCGCCGAGTAGCCGCTCGTGGCCAGACGCCCGGCCACCGAACGGATGTGATCGGTGAGGCCGCGGTTTTCGTGGACGACGAGGACTGCCCCGCGCGGCTTAGTGGCAGCAGACCAGGCGGCCTGCAATGTCCGTTTGTCCTGCCCGTCGAACGTGATGGCCTCGGTTGGCTGCGCCGATGGACCCGCAGGAGCCGAACCACCCGGGCTCCCGGCTGGTGATTCGGCGGTGCCGCCGTCTCCTGGAACGCTGCATGCAGCCAACAACGGCACGGCCACGGCCGTCCCCACGCCGAGCATGCCGAGGCGCCGCAGCGCCTCCCGCCGGCTGAGGATGCCGTCGGCGTAGTCCTCGACAACCTCTTCGGTCAGATAGCTGGTGAACACCGCCATGATTTCCACCCTAGGTGTCCACCCGCGGGGCGTCCGGCGAGGCGCGTGCCCCAGAACGCCGGCAGGAGGTCACCGGCGGATGCCGGAGATGCACTCTCCAAGTCCCGACATTTCCGGCCCCGAGGCCTACCGAACGAGGCGGACGATCGGGAGCGGCAAACTCAGATCTGCGGCTCGATACCCGGAACGGGCAGTTTTCCACAGCGTTTTCCACACGAGCATGAAGCTGAGTCGGCAGTTTCAGCCCATGATCAACCGCGATGCGGTATAAGGGTGGACGTGGCTGACCGGGGTAGGCACACGCTCTCTTCCGGCTGCCGGAGGAGGTGTTCCGATGCGAGTAGGACTTATTTCGTCACCATGGGTTCCGGTACCACCACCTGCCTATGGTGGGCTGGAAGACGTGGTGGACAGGCTGGCTCGGGGTCTTGTTGAGGCTGGTCACGACGTTCTCTTAGCTGCCCCTGGCAACAGTTGCTGCCCCGTGCCGCGGATAGAAGGCATGGCTGACATCGCCCGCGATGCTCCGATCAACGGTGACACCATCACGGAGATGGCGCACGTCGCCAGGGCGTATGCCGCGATGGACGACGTCGATGTCATCCACGACCACACGATCGGCGGGCCGCTCTATCGCCACCGGCCTGCCGGGATTCCCGTGGTGACGACAAACCACGGCCCATTCGTGCCCCTACCGAACCTTCTGTTCTCATGCATTCAGCGCGACACCTGCGTCGTCGCTGTCTCCGAGCATCAGGCTTCGACCGCCGATGGGGTCCACATCAGCCGAGTCATTCACCATGGCGTGGACGTCGACAGAATTCCAGTCGGAGCGGGCGAAGGTGGGTATGCGGCCTTCCTTGGCCGAATGACCGCCTGCAAAGGTCCACGTGAGGCGATCGAAGTGGCCCGACTGGCCGGCGTCCCGCTGAAGATCGCCGCGAAGATGCGCGAGAAGGCGGAGTACGACTACTTCAAGGCCGAGGTCGAGCCTTTGCTGAGCGAGGACGTCGAGTACATCGGCGAACTGGAGCCGGCCGAGAAGTTCCAACTGCTGGGTGCGGCGATCGCCCTGCTGAACCCGATCCAGTGGGCAGAGCCGTTCGGGTTGGTGATGATTGAGGCGTTGGCCTGCGGGACACCGGTGATGGCGACGTCCTTCGGCTCCGTCCCGGAGTTGATCGACGACGGCCAGACGGGTTTCGTACGCGACGAGGCAAAGGACCTCGCGCCGTGCCTGCTCGATGCGAGCACCCTCGATCGGCGCACATGCCGCGAGGTCGCCGCGACTCGATTCTGTACGGCTCGTATGGTGGCCGACCACGTCGACCTCTACACCGAGCTCATCGAACGGGCACCGAAGGTCCGAAAGACCGCGTTCCGATGGATTCGGCGATCGTCGTCGACGCTCGAAGTGCCTACGCGAAAGTCTGAGCCGAACTCAGTTCTGCCAGGTGTCTAATTGAGTGTCGACACGGCCGCGTCCGAAGGCGTCGATCCTGTCCCAACGGCCGGGAATGTCGAGCAGCTCGAGCCTGCCGATGTGCTTGGGCAGTGCGGCGTCGACGACGAGGTTGTTGCCTACTGGTTCGAGCCCGAGCATGGTGCGAAGCAGCAGCAGTGGCGCTCCGGTTGACCACGCCTGGGGGCTGCATGCCGTGGGGTACTGGACTGGGTACTTCGTCATAGCCCGCGGATAGCCGCCGAACGCCTCTGGCAGCCGCCCGTCGAAGAACTCCGCCGCCTCCAAGATGCCCGCGGCAACCATTGCGGCTTCCTCCTTGAAGCCGTACCGACGAAGCCCCCAGGCGATGAATGAGTTGTCGAACGGCCAGACGGTGCCGACGTGGTAGCCGATCGGGTTGTAGCGGCCCTCGCCAACCGCCATCGTGCGGACACCCCATCCGGAGAAGAGTCGCTCGCCTAGCAGGTGCTGTGCGATCTTCTCGGCCTTTTCATCGTCGACGATGCCGCTCCAGAGCAGGTGCCCGTTGTTCGATGTCAGGGAATCGACCTGTGCCCCGTCCCGGTCGAGTGCGACTGCGAAGAACTCACCGTCCTCGACCCAGAAGTCACGGTTGAATCGTGCCTTGAGGTCAGCCGCCTGGCGCTCCAGCTCGTCGGCGAATTTGGGGTCATTCCAGACTGAACGCGCCAATCGGGCAGCCCGCATCTTCGCGTCGTAGGCATATCCCTGGAGCTCGCAGGTCGCTCGCGGGAATCCGGGGAGTCGGCCGTCGCGATACGAGATGGAATCCCACGAGTCCTTCCAGCACTGGTTCTCCAGGCCCGTCGCTTCGTTGCGACGCTGGTACGACACGTAGCCGTTGCCTTGCAGGTTGGCGTAGGCGTCGATCCAGTTCAGTGCCGCTCGGGCCTCATATTCCAAGTCGCGCACAAGCTCAACGTCGCCCGTCCAGCGTTCGTACTCGTCGAGCAGAACGACATACAGGGGTGTCGCGTCGGCGCAACCGTAGTACGGCGAATGCGGCCGCTCCTCAAAGGCTGTCATCTCCCCGTAGCGCATTTCGTGCAGGATCCGGCCCGGATCCTCGTCGCGGAAGTCGTCGAATCTGGTGCCCTGACGCAGTCCCAGCTCTCGTAGCGTGGTCGCCGCCAGCTCTGAGCTGAACGGCAGCGCCTGCAGGCTGGTGAAGATGCTGTCGCGACCGAACATGGTCATGAACCAGGGCAGGCCTGCCGCCGGCAGGCTGCTGCCTCCCGCCGAAATCGGTGAAAACCGCAGCGCGGCGAGATCAATGAGGCTGCGACGGTAGCTCCGAAGCAGCGGCTCCCACTCACACGCCAGCCTTGGTGAAGCGTCCATCCATCTCCGAAGATCTTCCGCCAGGTCTGTCCTCGGACCGGGCACCTGCCAGGCCAGCGCAGAGCCAGAGGCAGCCTCGTCTTCGCCCGTCCCGAAAACGGTCATCGAGACTTTGATGTCGGTCTTCCAAGCACTGTGCGGTTCGATGTGAATCTGGAACGTAAGCCCGTCGTCGTCCATCTCACACGGTTCTGATGCAGAGATGATGGTCGCTCGAGAAAATGTGTCACGCCGGTACATGAGGCGGAGTGAACCGTCCACGACTTCCGTCGAGTACGAGCCCTTCTTCGCCAGGGCGTCCTTGACCTCGAACAGGTCGGCGAAGTCGGACGCCGCCTCGATTCCGACCTTGACGTCGATCGGCTCGTTCGAGTGGTTGAGGACGGTCAGCTCCTCATGGAAACCGTCAGCCACCTGGCGGCGGCGGATAACAGTCTGCTTGGCATCGATGTATACGGTGCCCGTGCCTGGCACGAGGAAGAATCGCGACTCGAAGTATTGGAGATCATCGGTGGACAAGGCCGTCAGGCGTTGATCATCGAGGGTCAGAACCCACCGCGAGAGGTGCCGGGTATCGAAGGAGAACAACCCAGTGGGATCCGTCGGCGACGCCTCGATATCCCCCCGGTCGTCGGACACGACGAAGGTGTTGCCAATGAGAATCTGAACGGTCACCGTGACGTTGCCTGCTGTGGCACGGCCGTGCCTTCATGGGGTGGGCCCGGAAAGATTCGTTGGATCAGCAGAAGCATCTCCACGTCACCCGTACACCTCATGTCACCACGCAGCACTGCCGCCATCGCGTTCTCCTCGCCGTGAATCACCCGCTCGAAGAGGGGCCTCTTGGTACCGATTGTGCAGTCAGCCTCCCCCTTTTGTTCCGAGACGGTGACGGCACCGTGGTCGACGACGACCAGCCATTGGTCCACTCCACCGCCATTCCCATTACTGAGATCG
>DATFQP010000062.1:0-3005 GCA_035264145.1 Propionibacteriaceae bacterium | reverse complement strand
GTTGGGGAGCACATAATCCCGGCCCCGCAGGAACGCGAGCGCCCGGCCGCCCAGGACGAGGGCGATCGTGGCCCTCGGGCTGGCCCCGTAGGTCACGTACCTGTCCAGATCGCCTTGACCAACCCCTGCCGGCGATCGGGTGGCGGCGACGAGCCGGACGGCGTAATCGACGACGGCGGGATCGACGTAGACCTGCTCGACGCTGTCCCGCATCCTGATCAGGTCTTCCGGGGTCAGCATCACCTGCGGCGGACCTGGAGGTAGCAGAGCCCGCCCGACGATCGCATGCTCCTCCTGCGAGGTCGGATAACTCACGACCACCTTCATCATGAATCGGTCGACCTGCGCCTCGGGCAGCGGATAGGTGCCGTCGGACTCGATCGGATTTTGGGTTGCCATCACCAGGAACGGCTCGGGTACGGGGAACGTCTCCCGCCCGATGGTCACCTGCCGCTCCTGCATCACCTCCAGCAGCGCGCTCTGCACCTTGGCCGGGGCGCGGTTGATCTCGTCCGCCAGCAGCAGATTGGTGAACACGGGACCCAGCGACACTTCAAACTCGCCGGTCCGCTGGTGGTAGACCTTCGTTCCGACGAGGTCGGCCGGCACAAGATCGGGGGTGAACTGGATTCGCTGGAACTGCCCGCCGATTGCGCCGGCCAGCGACTTGACCGCGAGCGTCTTGGCCAGCCCCGGCACACCCTCAACGAGCAGGTGACCACCGGCGAGCATGGCGATCGCCATCCGCTCGAGCAGCACATCCTGACCGACGATCGTGCGCTTGACCTCGAACAACACCGGCTCGAGCGGGTTCGGCGTCATGGCATCACGTTCCCTCGGTCGTTCTACGTATCTCGACAGGTCCGGTTCACAACCGCGGTCCCCCGCCCTGCCCTTGCCCGGGACCTCCACCGAGTGCCGCACCGATCGGAACGGCGAACCCGATTCCGGCGAACGCGTCATCCTCTCCAGGATCGGCGATCGATACGACGACGCCGACCACGAGTCCCTGGCTGTTCAGCAGCGGACCGCCGGAGCTGCCGGGGTTCACCGCGGCGTCGAACTGGATAAGCCCAGACAAGGAGCCCGCCTTGATCTTCGTCTTGCGGTCGAGACCCGAGACGATCCCCGTGGTCGTGCTGTCCCGCAGCCCAAGTGGGTTGCCGATGGCGACCACGTCCGAACCGACGGCGACGCTGCCGCCGAGGGTCGCCGGGACCACAACCTCGGGGAGCTTCCTCGGAGTGAGCGCGGCGATGTCGATCTTCGGGTCGACGGAGGTGATCGTCGCGGTCGATTTGGTGCCGTCGGCGAACCGGATCGAGATGCTGCCGCCGTCGGAAATGACGTGATGGGCGGTGAGCACCGTGCCGGTGCCGGTGACGATCACGCCGGATCCGAGTGAACCTTTCGAGGTGGTGATCATCACCACCGAGGGAACGACCTGTCGGTACAGGTCAGTGACTGGCAGCGGGGTCGCCGCCGCTGTGGTCGGCGTCGCTGTCGTCGAGGCCCGGTTGGCGGAGGTGGCCGAGCCGGACCCGAGCTTGAACGCCAGGGCGGCGATGATCACCATGGCAACGACGAGAACGCCCGCGCTTGCGACGGCCCAGAGCCGGCCATGGCCCCCTCGGATGACCTGATCGCCTCGATTTGTCGTCGGCGTTCGCGCCGATCGGGAATCGTCCGGCTGCCCTTGAGCCGCGGATGATGCGCTACCTGCGGCGAGGTCGTAGCCGGGCGCCCGGAAACCGCGCAGTCGCTCAGCCCCGGCGGGGTCCATGGAGAAAGCGTATGTACCGACTCCAGTCAATGCCCGGTAAACATGTGGTAGGCAGATTGGCCCACCGCGTCAGAAAGGTGATCGAGTGTCGATGGTTCGGCGTTGGCTGGTCATAGCCGCCGGCCTCTTCGCGATCGGTGAGTTGATCGACGGCGTGGTGTACCGGCTACCGCCAGGCATCGTGTTCGCGGTGGTCTTGGGTCTGTGCACTTGGTGGGCCAGTCGGTCACACGGCTGGGCTCCGTCTGCGGTCCTTGGGCTGCTCGCGCTCGGCGAGTTCCTGCTGGTTGTCTTTGTCTACAGTCGCGGAGACGACCCGGCCGCCTGGTGGCGGCTACTGCTATACGGCGGACTGTCCCTTGCAGTCGCAGTCCTATCCGCGGTCGATCTCGCCCAGACCAGGCTTAGTCGAAGACCGCGACCCAAGCAACGTGCCTGATCATATCCAGCCGCTATCAGGGCCCGGGCATTACCTGGCGAACTCGTCGACCAGCTCGCGCGCCTCCTCGTCGCGGTACTGGATGGGCGGACTCTTCATGAAGTACGCGGACGGGCCGAGCAACGGGCCGCCGATGCCGCGATCCTGGGCGACCTTGCAGCAGCGGAGGGCGTCGATGATGACGCCAGCCGAGTTGGGGGAGTCCCACACCTCGAGCTTGAGCTCGACGTTGAGAGGCACGTCGCCGAAGTTGCGGCCCTCGACGCGGATATAAGCCCACTTGCGGTCGTCGAGCCACGGTACATGGTCGCTCGGGCCGATGTGCACGTCGTCGTCGGAGATGCCTTGGTCGATCTGGCTGGTGACTGATTGCGTCTTCGAGATCTTCTTGGATTTCAGGCGCTTCCGCTCGAGCATGTTCTTGAAGTCCATGTTGCCGCCGAAGTTCAGCTGATATGTGCGGTCGATCGCAACGCCGCGATCCTCGAATAGGCGGGCGAGCATTCGGTGCATGATGGTCGCCCCCACCTGGCTCTTGATGTCGTCCCCGACGATCGGCACGCCAGCCTCCTCGAACCTCGCAGCCCACTCGGGATCGCTCGCTATGAACACCGGGATGGCGTTGACGAACCCCGTCTTGGAGTCCAGGCAGGCCTGCGCGTAGTAGCGTTGCGCCTCCTCCGAGCCGACCGGAAGGTATGACACGAGGACGTCGGCGCGGGTGTCGCGCAGGACCTGCGCGACGTCGACCGGCGCCGCAGGCGACTCTTCGCAGGTATCGCG
>DATFQP010000061.1:0-30326 GCA_035264145.1 Propionibacteriaceae bacterium | reverse complement strand
GGACGCGTGCGCCGCCACCGGGGCCACTGATTTGCTGATTGGCGGTGGTGTCGCAGCCAATCGCCGGTTGCGCGTCTTGCTGGCCGAGCGTGCTGCCGCATCTGGTGTGCATCTGAGAACGCCACGTCCCTCGCTCTGCACCGACAACGGCGCAATGATTGCCGCCTTGGGCGCCGAGATCGTAATGGCCGGAGGGCCGCCATCAGCCCTGGATATTGGGGCCGATTCGTCACTACCGGTGTCCCGGATCCTGGTCTGATTCGGACCAGGGGCAGAGGTGTGACCTTCAGATCTCGCATCTGACGAGTCGGCAGGACGGTTATCGCACGCCCCATCCGGTAGGCCGATCGGCTGGCCGCGCTGGTGATCTTTGAGATTCGCGGACCGGGCTTTGTGATCTCACCGCAAACCCGCTTCACAATCCCAACCGGCCACCAGGATCGCACACAACCCAAGTAGTAACAGCTCACTGAACGACGCGCGTATTAGGGCGGTTGGGGTGCGCTGCTGGTGTAGCTGTGGCCGGTGGGGGTGGTGATGGTGACGGTGTGCGGGTGGGAGTGTCGGCCGTCGTTGGTGACGTGGCGGTCCAGCCGGGCGTTTCGCGGACGTAGTTGCCACGGGCGCACAGCCCGCGGCCGTTGGCCAGGGTGCTGGGTCCGCCGTCGGCGTGGCGGTGCACATGGTCCAGGTGGCGGATCGGCGCGTCGCAGTAGGGGTCGCGGCAGGTGCGGTCCCGCAGCCGGATCAGGGTGCCCAGGGAGCCGTTGAAGCGGCGCCGGAACCTATCCCCACCGACGATCGGCCCGCCGGCAGGGCTGGTGAACAGCCGCCGCCACCACCGCCGGCCGCGGCTGGAGCGGAGAAGATCGTGGGCGGTGCCGGCGGGGATCGGGCCGTATCCGGCAATCTCGGCCGGCGTGGCGTCGTGAGGATCCAGCAGGCTGGTCAGTGGCATGAGCACGTGCAGTTCGATGTTCACGTCGGCGGCGGCGGCCTGGCCGGTGACCCGCTCCACCAGGGTGTCGGCCATGATCTGGTCTCGACTGCGACGATCCCCCTGAGCGCGCACGGTGTCGGTGTGTCGGCGGAGTGCGGCTAGGCAGGCGACTCCTTGTTCGACGGGCAGGTAGCCGGTCAGTACGGCCATGGTGTCCGGCGCCGGCCGCAGACCGACCCCGGCGGTACCGGCGTTCGGTCCGGCCGCGCTGCAGGTAGCCGTGCGGGTCGGCTGCGTAGGCGTACGTGCGGGCACAGGCCGCGGCCCGCCGCGGCCCCATCCGGTCGATCCCGGCGGCCACAATGGTGGTATCCACCCGACGTCGGGTCTGCGCGTCCAGGTGGCGGGTTTCGGACACCACCAGGCAGGCGACATACTCGCTGATCCGGCCGCGGGTGAGCAGCCGGAAGGTTTCCGGCAGGTCGAACCACAACGCCCGGGCGGTCCCCAGACGACGGGAGCCTTCGTACGGTGACACTTTGCACGCCAAGGCGAGCTGGTCGGCGATGCCGCGGCCGATCACCTTTGGGTGCACGTCGGCGGTGATCTGCTGCGCCACCTGGGATTGGGCGAACCGGACGGACTCGGCCGCCTGCAACGCTGCTGCGGCCGCTTTCAGTTGCTCCAACCGGGTAATCCGATCAATCCGTTCCCGATCGGTCACCTCGCCGACATCCCGCAGCTCGACACAACCCGCGACGGCCTCGGCCAACTCCGACAGCATCCCGTCCAGCCGATCGGACAGCGAATCCACCGGTGAAGCGATCTCCGGCACCGACGCCACCCCGACTGACATACCTCAAACGCTACAGACCACCACCGACACAATTCGCTCGAATGTTTGATAGATCATCGGCTGCTCGCCGCGCTGATCTCCCGCCGCCGTCTCAGATACCCCAATCACCGGAGCCAAGCTTCAGAGCGTCAAATCGCGTTAGGCGCTCTAAGGAGACACTGTTGTGAAAGCAAGCCCCCATCGGCACCATCTCAGTTCGATAGCCCACCTGCGGCCTGTGCAATTGAGGACGACGCCGAGTGCGAGAACAACAAACGCGCGGAAGTGAACGAAGCCTGAGCCGACCACAAGAGCCCGGCCTGTGTACTGAGAGCCAAAGGTCAAGCCTCGGACGCGGCGCGAAGCGCGCACCAACGTCATACGGAATCGGATGATGTGCCACATCGGTCGGTTTCCACCCCCGACAGGTCCTCATGACGAGCCCAACTGCTCTAGCGCGGCTGCCTGAAGCTCTCAAGGCCGTCGATGAACTCGATACCGTGTTCGCGAGCAATTTCAGACATTCGATTCTGATCTGGGTCATCCGGCTTTGCCAACTCCTTGGCATACTGGGTCATGAACAGCTCCCAGCCCGATGGAACTGTTATAACCCAATGACGGCCAGTGGTTGTTCCAATGTTTCGATAGCAATGCGCGATCCGTTTTGGCAGGTAGACGAGCCCGCCCGCGCCGACTTCAACCCAGCGCCCTTCAGCAAAAAAGCTGTAATGTCCTTCGGCAAGCAGAAATAGCTCGTCCTCATTTTTATGGATATGAAGCGGCGGACCCGAATCTGGTGCCTGCGTGCAAGCTGCTACTGCCAGCGCTCTATCGGTCTGTTCACCACTGAGCATGATGGAAGCCATATCCCCTCCAGGAAAGTGAAGGTTCTTGCCAGCCTCGGGCTGTACAAAGATAGGGTTCTGTTGCATATTCATCGAACTCCTCACGGAATTGATCTGGCTAGGTCGGCGCGGGTCGGTCCTGCCCTAAGAATGCGCTCCGCCCATCGGTTTGCACAGGCATGACAGAGGAGTCTGTTCGCAAGGACGAAGCGGCCGGATCGGTCTTCCCGCCGGAGGTCTACTGCTCTAGCTCAGAATGAGGAGGTGCCTCAGCTGCAGCGGCTGCCCTTCGGCCTGACGGCCGAAGCGTTGGCGGCCGCTGAAGCCGAACCCGATCCCGGTTTATTGGCCGCCGCCACTCGGCTGCGGACACGCTTCGGCCCGGAGTTGGCTGCGACGGCGGCGTCGCAAGCCGAGCTCAGGCGTCATGCTCGTATGAAATTCGGTGACGCGGCAGCCGAAATGATTTTCACTCGAGACGGTCTCGAGCAGGCCAGCCGCCCAGACATCGCCGACTATCACGCCCAGCGTTTCGTTGCGGCGGGCGTACGGCGAGTGTTCGACTTGGGCTGCGGAATCGGCGCCGATGCGATGGCTTTCGCACGCGCCGGACTTGATGTGGTTGCCGTGGAGCTGGATCCGTTGGCCGCCGCCGCGGCCGGATTCAACCTGACCGGCTTCGCCGAAGTGGTGTGCGCCGACGCCGAGACGATAGTCGACCAGCTCGGACCCGATGCCGCCGTGTTCTGTGACCCGGCCCGGCGAACGACTTCTGGTCGGGTCCGGCGAGTCGAGGACTTCCGTCCGTCCTGGCCGTTTGTTCTGCGGCTGTTGGATCAGACCCGGACAACGCTGGTCAAGCTGGGCCCGGCACTGCCGCATGGCCTGATTCCCGACGGTGTGGACGCCGAGTGGATCAGCCACCGCGGCGACACGGTCGAGGTCTGCCTCTCGGCCAGCTGGCAGTCATCCGGAAAGCGCTCGGCATTGATCTGGCCCGATCATCGGCTGAACGTTCCGAGCGACAATCCGATACTCGAGGTATCCCCACCATTGCGATACCTCTACGAACCTGACGGAGCGGTCATCCGCGCCGGCGGGATCCCGGTGCTCGCCCGATCCTTCGGCGCGGCCCTGCTCGATCGCTCGATCGCCTACCTCACCAGTGACCACGGTGAACCGAGCCCGTACGCGACAGCCTTTAAGATCCAGGAGGTCCTGCCCTACGACCGGCGCGTGCTGCGTTCCTGGGTACGTGCGCACCGGGTCGGCACCTTGGAGATCAAAAAGCGTGGACTCGACGTCGATCCCGCCGAGCTACGCAGGCAATTGCGCCCTCAGGGGCCGAGCCAGGCGACACTCATTCTCACTCGAACGATCGACGGAGCGCGGGCGGTTGTGGCCGAACGCATGTCCCCTGGCACTCGCGATGGGGGAGTGCTAATGTCGGGTTAGCACTCTCGTGTGGAGTGTGCTAGCTCGCCTGGAACGGCACCCGCGACGACGTCCCTGAGCGAGCACATCGCAGACCAAACCAACGTCACATGTGAAAGGGGTTTGAACGTGACAGTCACGATCAAGCCGCTCGAGGATCGCATCCTCGTTCAGCCGCTCGAAGCAGAGCAGACCACCGCCTCCGGCCTGGTCATTCCGGACACCGCCAAAGAGAAGCCGCAGGAGGGCAAGGTGCTGGCCACCGGTCCCGGTCGGATCGACGACAACGGCAACCGCGTCCCGCTTGATGTCGCCGAGGGTGATGTCGTCATCTTCAGCAAGTACGGCGGTACTGAAGTCAAGTACGACGGTAAGGAGTTGCTGCTGCTCAACGCCCGCGACATCCTCGCTGTCGTCAACAAGTAGCAGGGGGACGTACACATGCCAAAGATCCTTCAGTTTGACGAGGAGGCGCGGCGCTCGCTGGAGCGCGGTGTCGACGCCCTCGCCAACACCGTGAAGGTCACCCTCGGCCCCAAGGGCCGCTACGTCGTGCTCGACAAGAAGTGGGGTGCGCCGACGATCACGAACGACGGCGTCACGGTGGCGCGCGACGTGGAACTCGACGATCCGTATGAGAACCTCGGCGCTCAATTGGCCAAGGAGGTGGCCACCAAGACCAACGACATCGCAGGTGACGGGACCACCACCGCGACCGTGCTGGCCCAGGCCCTGGTGCACGAAGGACTCAGGGCCGTCGCTTCCGGCTACAGCCCGGTGGGGCTCAAGCGCGGCATCGATGCGGCGGTCATCGCTATTGAGGAGCGGCTGCGGGAGAACTCTCGCGACGTGCAGACCACCCAGGACATGGCGAATATCGCCACCATCTCGGCGCGCGACGAGCAGATCGGTACGCTGATCGCCGAGGCCTTCGACAAGGTCGGCAAGGACGGCGTGATCACCGTCGACGAGTCGCAGACCTTCGGCACCGAGCTGGAGTTCACCGAGGGCATGCAGTTCGACAAGGGGTATCTGTCGCCGTACTTCGTGACCGATCCAGATCGGATGGAGGCGATCTTGGATGACCCCTACATCCTGATCAACTCCGGCAAGATCTCCTCTATGACCGATCTGCTCCCGTTGTTGGAGAAGGTCATCGGCGCCTCGGGCACCCTCTTCCTGGTGGCAGAGGACGTCGACGGAGAGGCGCTGTCCACCCTGGTGGTCAACAAGATCCGCGGCACCTTCACCTCCGTCGCGGTCAAAGCCCCGGCGTTCGGTGACCGTCGCAAGGCCATGCTCGAGGACATCGCCATCTTGACCGGCGCGAAGGTCGTCGCCCCCGAGGTCGGACTGAAGCTCGACCAGGTGGATCTGGACGTGCTCGGCCGCGCCCGCCGGATCGTGGTGACCAAGGACAACACGACGATCGTCGACGGCGCTGGCGCGCCAGAGGACGTCAAGGGCCGGGTCGCTCAGCTGACGGCCGAGATCGAGCGTACGGACTCCGACTGGGATCGCGAGAAGCTCCAGGAGCGGGTCGCGAAGCTGGCCGGCGGTGTCTGCGTCATCAAGGTCGGCGCAGCAACTGAAGTGGAGCTCAAGGAGAAGAAGCACCGGATCGAGGACGCGGTCTCCGCGACCCGGGCAGCGATCGAGGAAGGCATTGTCGCCGGCGGCGGCTCGGCTCTCATTCACGCGGCCGCCGCGCTCAAGGACGATCTCGGGTTGACCGGTGATGAGAAGGTCGGCGTCAATATCGTCCGGAAGGCCCTTGTCGAGCCCACTCGCTGGATCGCCGAGAACGGCGGCGAGCAGGGCTATGTCGTGACCTCCAAGGTGGCAGAGCTGGAGCCGGGCAACGGCTTCAACGCGGCGACCGGTGAGTACGGCGACCTGATCGGCGCCGGAGTTATCGACCCGGTGAAGGTGACCCGTTCGGCGCTCGCCAACGCGGCGTCCATCGCCTCGCTACTGCTGACCACCGAGACGTTGGTGGTCGAGAAGCCGGAGGAAGAGGAGCCGGCGGCGGCTGGACACGGGCACAGCCACTGAGTGATCCGCAGACGAATGGCCTCCCAGTTTTGGGGGGCCATTCGTTTCGTTAGTGGCGGCGCCGTGCCTTGGATCAACGGCGAGCGAGGCCTCTACAGTTCGGCTAACAGGGTTGGAAGCGTTTAGGCGGAGGTGGCGCGTCGTGCTCAACAGCTCGGTCTTCGAGACCTTCTTGTTCGTGCCGCCGTCCTGGCGGCGGCCTCCAGCGACGAGCTGTGCCCGCCGGTCGCGGGCGGTCAGCCGAGCCCGTCGGACTGCGTTCCCGACAAGATCGAAGACCTCGAGCAGCTCCAGTTGCCCGTGGGCTGGACGCAGGCCCGCTGGCAGCAGGCGACGTCAAGCGTCAGCGCGCTCAGCCTGAAGCTCATCGGCCTGCTTCTCACAGCCGCGGCGACGGCGCTCGGGGCGCCATTTCTGGTTCGATGCACTGAACCGGATCGGTTCACTGCGGAATGTGGGTAGGAAGCCGTCCGAATCGAGTTGATGACCGGGCGCTGAGTTGGCTGGAGATAGCATGTGTTGTCCCCGGCACGAAAGGTCCGCTGTTGTCGCTTCCTTCTGATCTCTCGGCGACCGGTGTTCCAGAGCCCTTTGCGACTCTCGGACTCACTTTCGACGACGTGCTGCTCCAGCCGGCGCAGAGTGAAGTCATTCCATCGGAAGTCGACACGAGCTCTCGGGTCTCCAAACGGATCACGCTGAAGGTACCGCTGATCAGCTCGCCGATGGACACCGTGACCGAGGCGCGAATGGCGGTGGCCATGGCCCGCCAAGGTGGCCTGGGGATCATCCATCGCAACGTCTCGATCGAGGACCAGGCGCATCAGGTAGACGTGGTGAAGCGTTCCGAGGCCGGGATGGTGGACGAGCCGATCACCATCTCACCAGACGCCACCATCGGCGAAGCCGACGCCATGTGCGCCCGCTACCACATCTCCGGGGTACCGGTTGTGGACGCGGATATGCAGCTGCTCGGCATCGTCACCAACCGGGACATGCGCTTTGAGCGCAACCCAAGCCGGCTGGTCGGCGAGGTCATGACTCCCATGCCGTTGGTGACCGGGCACGAAGGCATCCGCCGCGACGACGCGCTGCAACTTCTTTCGCGGCACAAGATCGAGAAGTTGCCGTTGGTGGACGACCGTGGGCGGCTCAAGGGTCTGATCACCCTGAAGGACTTCGTGAAGTCCGATCTGTATCCGAACGCGTCCAAAGACGATCAAGGCCGGCTACGGGTCGGAGCAGCGGTCGGTTTTTTCGGTGACGCATGGAAGCGCGCCCTGGCGCTGATCGAGGAGGGCGTCGACGTGTTGGTGGTCGACACCGCACACGGTCACTCCGCCGGCGTCTTGGACATGGTCCATCGACTCAAGTTGGAGCGAGCAGCCGACCACGTGGACATCGTCGGCGGCAACGTCGCAACCTACGAGGGCGCCCAGGCGCTCGTCGATGCAGGTGTGGACGGCGTCAAGGTGGGTGTAGGTCCCGGATCGATCTGTACGACTCGGGTCGTCGCGGGCGTGGGCGTTCCCCAGGTCACCGCCATCCACAACGCCTCCCGGGCCTGTCGGCCGGCAGGCGTGCCGCTGATCGGTGATGGCGGTCTGCAGTACTCCGGCGATATCGCCAAGGCGCTCGTCGCCGGAGCGGACACGGTGATGCTCGGCTCGTTGCTGGCCGGCTGCGAGGAGAGTCCCGGCGAGTTGGTCTTCGTCAATGGCAAACAGTTCAAGACCTATCGGGGCATGGGCTCATTCGCGGCGATGGCGTCGCGCGGGCGGAGCGCGTCGTACTCCAAAGACCGGTACTTCCAAAGTGATGTGAACAACGATTCGATGCTGATCGCCGAGGGCATCGAGGGTCACGTGCCGTTCCGTGGCCCGCTCGCAGCGGTCGCCTACCAACTGGTTGGTGGCTTGCGCCAGTCGATGTTCTACACCGGCGCGTCGACTGTGCCCGAGCTGCAGGAGCGGGGATCCTTCGTCCGGATCACCTCCGCCGGGTTGCGCGAATCGCACCCGCACGACATCCAAATGACCGTCGAGGCACCGAATTATTCGAGTTGAGGTAGGCAGGCGAGCGTCGGGCAGATCGCGTCCCGATCCGAAATCTGGACGACGAGTGAGCCGGGATTCGTCGGCGGGCGACGAGCGAGGTCGGATCCTCAGGAGCGATCGGGCGCGTGAGCCGGCAGAACGGAGGAGCCATGTTCGAGATCGGCCGAAGCAAGCGTGCGCAGCAAGCCTTTGCTTTTGACGACATCAGCATCGTCCCGTCCCGACGGACCCGTGGCGATGAGGAGGTCTCGCTGCAGTGGCGAATCGACGCCTACACGTTCGACTACCCGCTGATCGCGGCGCCTATGGACTCGGTGGTTTCGCCGGCTACCGCCATCAAGATCGGCCAGCTCGGCGGACTGGGGGTGCTGAACCTCGAGGGTATATGGACCCGATATGAGGATCCGGAGCCGATGATCGCTCAGATCATCGCCGTGGAGGACGCGATTGAGGCCACACGGCTGATGCAGCGCATCTACGCTGAGCCGATCAAGGAGGAGCTGATCGGCAAGCGGATCGCCGAAATCCGCGGCGCCGGCGTGCCGGCAGCCGGGTCGCTTTCCCCCCAGAACACCCAGGAGTACGCCGCCGCCGTGGTGGACGCAGGCGTGGACTTCTTTGTCATCCGAGGAACGACCGTGTCGGCCGAGCACGTCTCGTCCGACCTCACGCCACTCAACCTCAAGAAGTTCATCTACGAGCTCGACGTGCCGGTGATCGTAGGCGGCGCGGCCACCTACCAGGCCGCACTGCACCTGATGCGCACCGGCGCCGCTGGCGTCCTGGTCGGGTTCGGCGGCGGCGCCGCCTCCACCAGCCGATCGGTCCTCGGCGTCGGTGTACCGATGGCATCCGCGGTGTCGGACGTCGCGGAAGCTCGTCGGGACTACCTGGACGAGTCAGGTGGGCGGTACGTTCACGTCATCGCCGATGGATCGGTCGGCAGGTCTGGTGATATCGCCAAGGCGATCGCCTGCGGAGCCGACGCAGTGATGGTCGGTTCGCCCCTGGCCAAAGCGAAGGAAGCGCCAGGCGGTGGTTTTCACTGGGGTCCAGAAGCGTGGCACTCCAACCTGCCTCGGGGGGAACGCGCCCATTTCGGGACGGTGGGCACGTTGGAACAGATTCTCCTTGGCCCCTCGACCGTTCCCGACGGGACGATGAACCTGGTTGGCGCTTTGCGCAAGGCGATGTCGACGACCGGGTATACCGAGATCAAGGAGTTCCAGCGGGTTGAGGTCGTCGTCGGCTGAGCTTGATCAGCAATCGGGAGTCGCACCGCTTAGGCTGACGGCCGTGGAGGACGAAGCGGCCGCCGAGCTGCGCCGGTTGCGGGACAGCATCGACAACATGGATGCGGCGCTGGTCCATCTGCTGGCCGAGCGATTCAAGATCACCCAGCAGGTCGGGGACCTCAAGGCTCGTCACGGCCTGCCGCCCGCCGATCCCCAGCGCGAGGCACAGCAGATCACTCGGTTGCGTGGGCTCGCTGCCGAGGCGAAGTTGGACCCCGAATTCGCTGAGAAGTTCCTCACCTTCGTGGTAGCGGAGGTGGTGCGTCATCACGAAGCCGCGCTTCGCGACTCATGAACCATCCGATCCGAAACAGACGCTCCCTCAAGTCGGGGTCCGCCGCGGGCGACCAAGGGCGCTCGCGAGTGCCCGTCCAGCCGTGCGGCCGCTGAACAGGCAGCCGCCGAGGAAGGTTCCCTCCAGAGCGCGGTAGCCGTGCATTCCGCCGCCCCCGAAGCCGGCCGCCTCCCCTGCCGCATACACGCCTGCCAGCGGCGAGCCGTCGGCACCCAGGACCCGGGCTTCGAGGTCGGTCTCCAGGCCGCCGAGCGTCTTGCGGGTCAGCACGTGCAGCCGTACGGCGATCAACGGACCACCACTGCCGGCCCTACCGGACCCGGGATCGCTTGGGTCAAGCAGTTCGTGCGGCGTTACCACGCGGATGAGCCGGTCGCCCACGAACCTTCTGGCGGCGGCGGTGGCGATCACCTGCGGATCCTTGCCCAAGCCGCTGCGCACCTGGAGATCGCGCGCCGCGATCACCCGGTGCAGGTGGTCAGCCTCGATCCGCCGCTCACCCACCATGTCGTTCATCTTGGCCGCGAGCTCAGCGACAGTCTCGGCGCGCACGAAGTCCTCGCCCAGTTCGAGAAACCTTTCAACTTCTGGGGTGGGACCAGGTCGCAACCGGCCGGCCAGCAGTCGGAGGTTCTTGCCGGTCAGGTCGGCGTTCTGCTCGGATCCAGACAGAGCGAACTCCGCACCGATCGTTGCCTGATCGAGCACGAACCACGAGTAGTCGTAGCCGGAGACGGCAAGGTGGCGCAGCGCACCCAAGGAGTCGAAGCCCGGGAAGAGCGGGGGCGGAAAGCGATCGCCCCGGGCATCCAGCCAGAGCGACGACGGTCCCGGCAGAATTCGGATGCCATGGTGGCTCCAGATCGGGGTGTGGTTGACGATGCCTTCCGGGTAATGCCACATCCGGTCCGGATTGATCAAGCGGCCACCGGCGCGCTGGGTTGCTTCCAGCATGGAGCCGTCAACATAGTCGGGGACGCCGGCGATGAGATGGGCCGGCGGGTCTCCGAACTGCCGGGGCCAACTACGCCGCACCAGATCGAAGTTGCCGCCGATCCCGCCACTGGCCACGATCACGGCCTGAGCCACGAAGTGGAAGTCGCCGATCTGCGTCTGAGCCGATGGGACGCCGGGTGCGACGTCGGACGGTGCCAGAACCGCGCCGGAGACGAGCACTCCAGCGGCGCTGACTTCGAGCGAACTCACCTTGTGCCGGTATCGAACCCGGACCCGTCTTGACTGCATCACCGAGGAGATAAACGGCTTCACCAACCCAGGACCGGTGCCCCAGGTCACGTGAAAGCGCGGCACCGAGTTGCCGTGCCCGGGCGCGAGGTAGCCGCCGCGCTCGGCCCACTGCACCAACGGGAACCAACGGACGTCAAGATCATGGAGCCAGCGGCGTTTCTCCTCGCTGGCGAAGTGTACGTACGCCTCGGCCCACTGCCTCGGCCAGTGATCCTCGGCTCGGTCGAACCCGGCACTGCCGAGCCAGTCCGCCATCGCCAGCTCTTCGGAGTCTCGGATCCGGAGGCGGCGCTGCTCTGGTGAGTTGACCATGAACAAGCCACCGAATGACCAGTGAGCCTGCCCGCCTGTCGATTGCGGCGGCTCCCCGTCAATCAGGATGACCGAGCGTCCTGCGGTGGCCAGCTCGCGGGCCGCGACCAGCCCGGACAGGCCAGCGCCGATGATGACGACATCACAATCCACGTGACTATCTTCGTGCGCCGAAGAGGGTGTGACACCGCACGACCTCTAGACTTCTGCCTTCGAGTGGGAGGAGGGCCGAGTGACCGAGCACGACTTGGTACTCGTGGTCGACTTCGGTGCCCAGTACGCCCAGCTGATCGCACGGCGGGTGCGGGAGGCCAAGGTCTACTCCGAGATCGTCCCGCACACCGCTCCGACGGCCGAGCTCGTCGCCCGCCGGCCCAAGGCCATCATCCTCTCCGGCGGTCCACAGTCGGTCTACGCGCCGGGGGCGCCGCAGGTGAACCCCGATCTTTTCGACTCCGGCGTGCCGACGCTGGGGATCTGTTACGGCTTCCAAGCCATGGCTCGGGCGCTGGGCGGCGATGTGGTCCGCACCGGATTGAGCGAGTTCGGCCGTACCCAGGCCACGATCATCGAGCCCGGAATCCTGCTGGCCGACCTGCCGGCGTCGTTGCGAGTGTGGATGAGTCACGGTGACGCGGTGGCTGCGGCGCCAGCGGGTTTCCATGCTCTGGCCAGCAGTGCTGGGGCCCCGATCGCCGCCTTCGAGGACGCCGGCCGTGGCTTCGCGGGCGTGCAGTGGCATCCTGAAGTGCTGCATTCCCAAGCCGGCCAGGTCGTGCTGGAAAGGTTCTTGTACGACATCGCCGGCTGCACGCCGGACTGGACGCCGGCAAACATCGTGGATGACGCCGTACTCGCGATCCAGCAGCAGGTCGGTGACAAGCACCTGATCTGCGGCCTGTCCGGGGGGGTCGACTCTGCGGTGGCGGCTGCGCTGGTCCAGCGAGCCGTGGGCAGCCAACTCACCTGCGTCTTCGTCGACCATGGACTGCTGCGCAAAGGCGAGGCGGAGCAGGTGGAGCGGGACTTTGTGGCCGCGACCGGCGTCGATCTCAAAGTGGTTGACGCCGCTGATCGGTTCTTGTCCGCCTTGGCCGGACTGACCGAACCCGAGGCGAAGCGCAAGGTAATCGGTCGGGAGTTCATTCGTACGTTCGAGGCTGCAGCGCGGGAGGTCGTTGGCGAAGCGGGTGACGTGGAATTCCTGGTGCAGGGCACGCTGTATCCCGATGTGGTCGAGTCCGGCGGGGGTGAAGGCGCGGCCAACATCAAGAGCCATCACAACGTCGGTGGGCTTCCCGACGACCTTCAGTTCGCCTTGATTGAGCCGCTGCGCACTCTGTTCAAGGACGAGGTGCGCGCGGTCGGTGAGCAGCTGGGTTTGCCGCCGGGCATTGTGTGGCGGCATCCCTTCCCGGGGCCAGGGTTGAGTATTCGGATCATCGGCGAAGTCACTCGTGAGCGGTTGTCGGTCCTCCGCGAGGCCGATGCGATTGCGCGCGCCGAGCTGACCGCTGCTGCCCTGGACCGCGACATCTGGCAGTTTCCGGTCGTGCTACTCGCCGACGTGCGCTCTGTCGGCGTACAGGGCGACGGCCGCACCTATGGGCACCCGATCGTGCTGCGGCCGGTGACCAGCGAGGACGCGATGACTGCCGATTGGGGCCGGCTGCCTTACGAGGTGCTGGAGCGGATCAGCACTCGAATCACCAATGAGGTACGGGAGGTCAACCGCGTGGTGCTCGACATTACGAGCAAGCCTCCCGGAACCATCGAATGGGAGTGACAGGACAATCCGCCTTTGTGGCGTCGTGCGGATCAACTTCTCGCCGGCTGACGGGAGGCGGAAATAGCCAGAAGTCGGCCGCGTGCACGACCTAGGATTGCTTCGGCCAACCACTCAGAAAGAGGTCAACAACGCATGTCTGACCAGACAACCGGCAACTCGACCGGGACGGCCCGCGTCAAACGCGGTATGGCTGAAATGCTCAAGGGCGGCGTGATCATGGACGTGGTCACTCCGGAGCAGGCCAGGATCGCCGAGGACGCCGGCGCGGTCTCTGTGATGGCTCTCGAGCGGGTGCCGGCTGATATCCGGGCCCAAGGCGGAGTGTCCCGGATGAGTGATCCGGACATGATCTCTCGAATCATCGCGGCGGTGTCCATCCCAGTGATGGCCAAGGCTCGGATCGGCCATTTCGTCGAAGCGCAGGTCCTGCAATCCCTCGGTGTGGATTACATCGACGAGTCGGAGGTGCTGACTCCAGCCGACTATGCGAACCACATCGACAAGTGGCAATTTCGGGTGCCGTTTGTCTGCGGCGCGACCAATCTTGGCGAGGCGCTTCGCCGGATCTCTGAGGGGGCGGCCATGATCCGCTCCAAGGGTGAGGCCGGCACCGGAGACGTTTCCAACGCCACCACACACATGCGCTCGATCCGCGCCGAGATTCGGCGACTCGCCGGCATGGCACCTGACGAGCTGTACCTCGCCGCCAAGGAACTACAGGCATCGTACGAGTTGGTCGCCGAGGTCGCTCGACTGGGAAAGCTGCCGGTGGTGCTTTTCACCGCCGGAGGTATCGCCACTCCGGCCGACGCGGCGATGATGATGCAACTGGGCGCGGAGGGCGTCTTCGTGGGCTCCGGGATCTTCAAGTCGGGGAATCCCGCCGAACGGGCAGCCGCGATCGTGCAGGCGACCACCTTCTTCGACGATGCGGACGTCATCGCCAAGGTCTCCCGTGGACTCGGCGAGGCGATGGTCGGGATCAATGTCCCGCCACCGCAAGCGCGGTCAGCAGCTCCTGACCTGCCGCAGCCACACCGGCTCGCTGAACGCGGTTGGTGAGCGCGCCGACGGTCGGCGTCCTTGCCCTGCAGGGGGATGTACGGGAGCACCTCGTTGCCCTGAACGAGTGCGGTGCCGAGGCCCGGCCTGTGCGGCGGCCGGCGGAACTCGACCATCTCGACGGAATCATCCTGCCGGGTGGTGAATCGACGACCATCGACAAGCTGGCGGCCGTCTTCGGCATCCGGGACCCGCTGATCGCTGCACTGCGCGGCGGTCTACCGGCGTACGGGTCCTGCGCCGGCATGATCCTGCTCGCCGATGAGGTGCTGGACGGCACGGCGGATCAGCGCACCTTCGGTGGTCTGGATATCACAGTCCGGCGTAATGCGTTCGGCCGCCAAGTCGATTCGTTCGAGACCGACGTCGATCTGCGCGGCATTCCGGGCCGCCTGCACGCCGTCTTCATCCGCGCACCCTGGGTCGAGCGCGCGGGTGAGGCCGTCGAGGTGGTTGGTCAGGTGTCGGTGCCCGGGGCAGGCACCAAAGTCATCGCGGTCCGTCAGGGCCCAGTGCTGGCCACAAGTTTCCACCCGGAGATGACCGGTGACCTCCGGGTCCACCGCTACTTTCTCGAACTCGTGCGCGCCACCTGAGATGCCGTCAGACCGTCGCTAACGAAGCTCGCCGTTTGGCCGCTGCTCCCGGGGTTCTTCGCGCTGCTCGGTTGCCGGTGGGACCGATGATGGGCCCGGTGCTGGCTCAGCAGGTGGCGGTTGAGTCGGTGACGGTTGCTCCCACGGAGCACCCGTGGGCCCCCAGACCGGATCACCGGGCGACGGCCTGGTAGAGGGAATGGTCTGGCCGGCGCCACCGGAATATCCGGGCGGCACATTGGGCGCGGTATCCGAGCCTTCCTCCGGTACGACCAACAGCAGCACCAGATAGACCACAACGGGTACGCCGGTGAACAGCGTCAGCACCACCGTCAGCACTCGAACCAACGTCGGGTCCATGTTGAGGTAGGTCGCCACGCCACCGCAAACGCCGCCGAGAACCCGATTGGACCGGCTGCGTTCTAGTCTCCGAGGCGCCGGTGAGGGGAATTGGCTGGTCATGAAACGCGCCTTTCTGTCGGGGTGTCTTTGGGAGTGATCAGGTGCGATTACGAGAGAGGGCCAAGCCGATGATCCCCGTGGCCACGAGTCCCAGCGGGGCCACGATCTGAACGATGCCCCAATTGATGGCGCCCACAAGCGTCGACCAGAGGGACATAACGGCAACCGCGGTCAACACGACACCGATGACAAGCGCCACAACATCGACTCGTCTCATCGTCGAACCACGATCTTCCCGCTGTCGACCGATAAGTCAAGGGTCAGGACCGGCGTGGCGGTCCCGGGTCCATCCGGCTCGACGGTGTCGTGAAGTTCGGTACCAGCCGCGACCACAGTGTCGAAGACTTGGACCATGCCTGAATCGATTGCGTAATTGACCCGGACCCTCGCATTTGGAGGGACGACCACGGTGAGACTGCCAAGGTCGACGCGCGCCCTGTAGGTGACATCTTCGGTTACGCTCAGCCTGCTCAGATCGGTGGTAAGCCGACCCATGTCACGGCTGTCACCGTTAGGCGGTAGCTCGGCGACCTGAGCGTAAGTGTGCAACGTCTGGGTCCACTCGTCACGCTGGACGGCCGTTTGGACCACCGATGTGGCCAGCAGCCCGACAAGCAGCAGGATGCCCAGCGGCAGCAGCCCACGCGCGCGGCCGAGCCATGCCGCGGCCAGCAGCGTGATCCCCGTGACGAGCAGCGCGGCGCCGAAGAACGCCGCTAACGGCACTCCTGCTCCGAGATAGTTCGCCACCCCTAGACCGGAGAGCGTGAGGCCCAAGACAATCAAGCAGACCAATCGGAGCCGCTTCGCCCCAAGGGTGTCCCGCCGCCTCAGCACCGTGAGCGTCCCGGTCGACGCTTCCGCGGGTGGTGAATAGAGGCCTACCGGGTCTGGTTCGGCCAGAAACGCCTGGTGCCGCTCTTGTTCCAGTTCGGCCGGGCTTGGGCCCGTCGCGCCATCGGGTGCCGGCGGCGCGGGCCGTGAGGTCACCTCCGAGGACTGGCCGTCCTCCTGCTGATACCTGGGGCGTTGCGCCGATACCTGCTGCGCGTGCTCTTCGATCCGCTGACGCCAGGCTTCGGCGGCCTCGGTGAAGGGGGTGGTCGGACCCGGATAGTTGATGAACTCGTAGTCCGGTCCGTCCGGCGGATCAACGGCGGGTGGGGCGCCGGTCTGCTTGTGATTCCTGTAGTAACCGAAGTACCAGATGCCGGCGAGAACGATCGCCGGACCGACTCCGAAGGGTGTCATCGCACCGAAGATCGCGAAAGCGATGACGGTGGCAATCACCACGATCGCCAGCCATACTTCCTTCGACCATCGGCGAACCTGGGGACCGAAGAGTTCATCGGCCCGGGCCTGCGTCTTGCCGTCCTGCGGAATCAGCAGCCAGCCGGCGAGATAGAGCACCACACCGATCCCGCCGCTCAGGGCCAGCATGGCGGCGCCAACACGGACGAGCGTGGGGTCGATACCCCAGTACCGGGCCAGGCCACCGCACAAGCCGGTCAGCTTGCCATCGGTGGCGCTGCGGCGGATCGTCCACATCGAGCTCACTGCTTTATCCTGCCGACGGAGCTAGGATCGCACCATCAGGGACGACCCCCAAAAGCTCCCGGCCGTTCGCCGCCCTGACCGCAATCGAGGGCGTTGGCTTTACCAGGCCGGGGTGAGGGTGAACTCCGGGTCCCCCCTGCTGGCGAGTGAGGCCCGCCGGTGTGAGGCTAAGAGGAGAGATGTCTGCCAACCCGTCGCCACGCCTTGACGCAGACCCGCCGCGCCCGAAGTCGTTGACAATTCCGGAGCCTTCCACCGACCTGGAGTCTTCCACGGACCCAGAGCCCCCGACGGGTCCCGGGATTGTTGAAGGCCAGCGGCGGGACGTTCACAAGATGCGCGAGGCGGAGCTCACAGCGCGGGACGCCGAACCTGCCGCGGGCCCAGAACATCGGCGCGCGACCAGGGTGGCCGAGGGAGCAATGCTGGGCGGGGTCTGTACGGGACTCGCCCGCCACCTCGGCTGGCCGGTGATCGTGATTCGTGCCGGCTTCGTGGCACTGGTGATTTTCCAGTTCCTCGGTGTCATTGCCTACGGTGCGCTGTGGCTGTTGTTGCCGCCGGAGTCCACCACGACGGCTCCTGGCCTTGAAGCGGCCAGCCGCACAGGACTCCGTGACCCGTCGAGACCGAGGCGGCGGGTGGACTGGGGGATGCTCGTCGCGCTGGTCGCCTTCGGCGGTGGCCTGCTGTGGTTGGTGCAGACGAGCGGTTTCGGGGTCAGCCAGCAACTCTTCTGGCCCGTGGCCTTCGCCTGCGCCGGCGCAGCCTTGGTCTGGCGTCAAGCGGATTCCGCGCAGCAGAAGAAATGGCGAGCCGAAGCCGGCGGCAAGGTGTGGCTGGCGCCGTTCGTCGCCCGGGGCGGTTGGCCGGCACTCGTGCGGGTCATCGTCGGCCTTGGGCTCGTTGGCGCCGCCTTCGGCATCGTGTTAGCGCAGGAGGGTCACATCGATCAACTGCCCGAGGTGATGGCGATGACCACACTCGCCTTGGCCGGCCTCGCGGTCGTTCTCGCTCCATGGCTGCACCGTTCCCGAGCCGCCCTCAACCAGGCACGTGCCGAGAAGGTCCGCGCTGATGCGCGCGCCGACATGGCGGCGCACCTGCACGATTCCGTGCTCCAGACCCTGGCGCTGATTCAGCGGCACGCAGAAGACCCGAAGGCGGTGTCCCAGCTCGCTCGCCGTCAGGAGCGCGAGCTGCGGACCTGGCTCTACGAGGAGGAGCTGCCCGAAACGACGTTGAGAGCGGCGCTCACCGCTGCCGCGGCGGAAGTCGAGGACGAGCGCGGCGTACCGGTGGATGTGGTCGTCGTCGGAGACTGCGACACGTCCGATCAGGTGCAGGCACTCGTCCGTGCGGTGCGCGAGGCGATCGTCAATGCCGCCAAGCACTCGGGAGCCGACAAGATCGACGTCTACGCCGAGGTCGACGATGACCGGGTCGAGGTGTTCGTTCGGGATCGAGGGCAGGGCTTCGATGTCGACGATGTCGGCGAGGACCGGATGGGCGTCAAGGGCAGCATTCTGGACCGAATGGAGCGGCACGGTGGCAAGGCCAGCGTCCGTTCACGCCCGGGTGAGGGTACCGAAGTACGACTGGAGATCATGCTATGAGTACGCCTGCAGCAACACCGCAACCAAGCCCGGCTGACAACCCGGTGCCGTCCCCAGAGCAGCGGCCTGGCGGACCGTCTCGGGTGGTCGTGGTGGATGACCATGCGATGTTTCGTACCGGAGTCAAGGCTGAGATCGGGCGGGCCGTCGCGGTGGTCGGCGAAGCCGCCGACGCGGAGTCGGCTGTTCAGGTCATTCTGGCCAGCCGGCCGGACGTGGTATTGCTCGACGTCCACCTGCCCGGCGGTGGTGGCGTCGAGGTGTTGCGGAGGGTGCACGCGACCAATCCCGACCAGAAGTTCTTGGCGCTGTCGGTATCGGACGCGGCCGAAGACGTGATCGGGGTGATTCGAGCCGGCGCACGGGGCTACGTCACCAAGTCGATCAACGGCACCGAACTCATCGACGCGATCCGCCGCGTCGCCGACGGCGACGCCGTCTTCTCGCCACGCTTGGCAGGCTTCGTGTTGGATGCTTTCTCCGGCAGCATCGATCTGGCGACGGTTGATGAGGATCTCGACCGACTGTCCCAACGAGAACGCGAGGTGCTCCGCCTGATCGCGCGCGGCTATGCGTACAAAGAAGTCGCGAAGGAGCTCTTCATTTCGATCAAGACTGTCGAAACCCACGTCAGCAGCGTGCTCCGGAAGCTGCAGCTGTCCAATCGCCACCAACTCACCCGGTGGGCTACCGATCGCCGCCTGGTCTAGCCTCCTGGCACGGATAGGGTCGGATAAGTGAGGTTGTCGGCGCGGGTGGACTACGCGTTGCGGGCGGCGTCAGAGCTGGCTGCCGCGGATGCTCCGCGCACCGTTGAACAGCTGTCCGCCGCGCAGCACATACCGAACAAGTACCTGGAGAGCATTCTGGGTGAATTGCGTCGTGGTGGCCTGCTCCGCAGTCAGCGCGGGCCCGAGGGTGGCTATCGGTTGGCTCGGTCGGCCGCAGAGATCAGCATCGCCGACGTCATCCGGGCGCTGGACGGCGAACTCGCCAACGTCCGGGGAAGTCGTCCGGAGGATCTGGACTACTCAGGCGCCGCTTCGGCGCTTCAGCAGGTTTGGATCGCGTTGCGAGCTTCTGAGCGAACCATCCTCGAAGGCGTCACCTTGGCTCACGTCTCTTCCGGTGAGCTGCCGGAGTTCGTGTCGACCCTGGTGGCGAATCCGGCTGCCTGGACCTGAGGTCGTTGCTCACAGCAGCGGGCGCAGCGGGGTGAGCACCTTCTCGGAGAACTTCACCATCGCATGTCGCCGTTGCCAGGTCGCCAGGGTGAGCTCAATGGTGTTCGTGGAGTCCATCCGGAAGATCTCCTCCATTTGGCGGGCCACGTCGGCGTTGAAGACCTCGAGATTGATCTCGTAGTTGCCCAGCAAGCTGATCCGGTCGAGGTTGGCCGTGCCGATGGTCGACCACTGCCCGTCGATGGTTGCCGTCTTGGCGTGAACCATCGCGCCTTGGTAGAGGAAGAGCCGGACTCCGTGGCGCAGCAAGTGGCCGTAGTAGCCGCGAGACAGCCAGTCGGCGACGATGTGGTTGGATTCGGCCGGCACGATGATCCGGACGTCGACTCCCCGCCCCGCGGCGTGCACCAGAGCGTCCAGCATGTCCTGGTCGGGGATCAGGTAAGCGTGTGTGAGGTAGATGTGGTGCGCGGCGCGGTCGAAGGCCTCGAGGTACATGCCGCGGATGGGATAGACCATGTTGCGCGGAATGTTGCGATGGATCCGAATGTTCGGCTGCCAGCTCCGGGTGCCGAAATCGGGAAGCGCGGCCCGACGTCGTCCGGTGAACAGGTTCCAATAGTCGATGAAGGCGTTCTGGACGTCCCAGACGATGTCACCGGTGAGCCGAGCGTGGGTGTCGCGCCAATCTGTCGCGTACAGGGACCCGATGTTGTAGCCGCCGAGAAAAGCGACCAGATCGTCGACGACGAGCAATTTGCGGTGATCACGCCCGCTGTTGCGCGGGAAGCGCAAGCCACTGGCAATCACCGGATGCGCGCGGACGGCGATGTTCGTCGGCAGCGCGAAGAACGACTTCGGCACGACAAGATTGGCGAACTCGTCGTAGACCACATAGACCTTGACACCCCGGTCGGCTGCCTCGACCAGAGCCGTCTTGAACGCCAGACCGACAGCATCGCCTTTCCAGATGAAGGTCTCGAAGAAGATCCGCGACTTGGCTTGGCGGATGGCGTCCAACATGTCGGCGTAGAGGTCTTCGCCGTAGGTGTAGACCGTCACCTCCGAGCCGCCGGCGGTGACCGAGCGAGGCGGGATGCGAGGAAATCTCGCAGGTACGCGATGGCGCTTGCGCCGGTAGTCCACGACGGCGAGCGCGGCCAGTGTCAACCCCTGGACCGCTAGGACGGCCAGCACGATGGGTCGAAGAAAGGCTCGCACCGAGCTGCGCCGAACCAGCATGTCAACCAATCTAGCCCGTGAACGGTCGACAGGCCTCTGACCTGTCAGTGATGCCCGGCGAGGCAGAACGGGCGGTGTCGCCGACTGCGTCTAGGGTGGTTCAGACATGACCAGCACGCCGCACCTCGAGCCGGTTCCGGCCGCCGTACCCGATCTCGACGCTTCGTTTCCGGAGGTCACCGTGCCTCGCTCACGATCGAAGTCTCGGCTCAGCGGCGACAAGTTGCTGGCGGGCCTCAATCCACCACAACGGGAGGCGGTGCTGCACGAGGGGGCGCCGGTCCTCGTCGTGGCCGGCGCGGGCTCGGGCAAGACGCGTGTGCTGACTCGGCGGATCGCTTACCTGGTCAGTGAGCGGCGGGTGCATCCCGGCTCGATACTTGCCATCACCTTCACCAACAAGGCGGCAGCAGAGATGCGCGGCCGGGTGATGGACCTGGTCGGCAACCGGGCCAAGCTGATGTGGGTTTCGACGTTCCATTCGGCTTGCGTTCGCATCCTGCGCTCGGAGATCGCTCGGTTCGGCATGTCGCGGACCTTCTCGATCTACGACGACGCCGACTCCAAGCGGCTGATGCAGCTGGTGGCAGGTGATCTCGATCTCGATCCGAAGCGCTTCCCCGTGCGGGGGATTCTCAACTGGGTCTCCGCCTGCAAGAACGAGCTCGTCGACCATGAGTCCGCGGGCGCGCGGGTGCGGTCGCCCGCCGAGGAGTCGTACGCGGCGGCGTACGGCGAATACCAGCGGCGCCTGATCGCCGCCAATGCCCTCGACTTCGATGACTTGATCATGACCACAGTGCACCTTCTGCAGGCCTTTCCAGATCTGCGAGAGCAGTACCGGCGGCGATTCCGGCACGTTCTGGTGGACGAGTACCAAGACACCAATCACGCGCAGTATGCGCTGATCCGCGAGTTGTGCTCCGCAGAGGTCGCAGGGCCGGCCCACGAATCGGTTCCGGGGGGTCAAGGGGGGTCGTCCCCCCTTCAGAGCTCTGAATCAGTTCAGGGGGGGTCGTCCCCCCCTCAGAACTCTGAATCAGGTCACGGGGGTCAGGCGGGTTCTTCCACGATTCCCCCACCTGAGCTGATGGTGGTCGGTGATTCCGATCAGTCGATCTACGCATTCCGCGGTGCGACGATCCGCAACATCAATGACTTCGATTCCGACTTTCCGGGTGCGCGGGTGATCTTGCTCGAGCAGAACTACCGGTCCACGCAGACGATCTTGACCGCGGCCAATGCGGTGATCGTGCAGAATGCAGGCCGCAACCCCAAAAACCTGTGGTCGGATGCCGGCGACGGAGCCCAGATTGTCGGATACGTCGCGGACTCCGAGCACGACGAAGCCCAATTCGTCGCGGGCGAGATCGATCGGCTCAGCGATGGCGGCGAGGGTCGGTATCGTGACGCCGCGGTGTTCTATCGGACCAACGCTCAGTCCCGTGCATTCGAAGAGGTCTTCATCCGGGTAGGGCTGCCCTACAAGGTGGTCGGCGGTGTCCGCTTCTACGAGCGCCGCGAGGTCCGCGACGCGATCGCCTATCTCCGGGCGATCTCGAACCGCGCCGACGACGTGTCAGTTCGCAGAATCCTCAACGTGCCCAAGCGCGGCATCGGCGACCGCGCAGAGGCGGCCGTGGCCGAGTTGGCGGCGCGGCTGAGGATCAGCTTCGGTGAGGCATTGCGCCGGGTCGAGGAGATCCCTGCCCTGGCCAGCCGCTCAGTGCGCCTCCTGCAGGGCTTCGCAGAGCTTCTCGACGAGCACGAAGGGATGGTCGCCGCCGGGGTACCGGCCGATCAGATCCTGACCAGCGTCCTCGAGAAGTCCGGCTACCTGAACGAGCTCAAGACCTCTGTCGACCCGCAGGATCAGACTCGTCTGGAGAATCTGGTCGAACTGGTCGCAGTCGCCCAGGAGTTCGTCACCGGGGTGGCGGCTGCCGAGGTCGAGCCCGAGCTCTATTCGGAGTTCGGGGTCTTGGACCACGATCTCTCGGCCCTCAGCACACCGATCGCTGAGGACCGCCCGAGTGAAGACCTCGAGCTGGCGGCCGGAGCGCCCGAACCAGATACCTCACTCGGCGCTTTCCTGGAACGAGTGGCGCTAGTCGCAGATTCGGACCAGATCCCGACCGCGTCGAACGGTGCAGATTCGGGAGTCGTGACCCTGATGACCTTGCATACCGCCAAGGGCCTGGAATTCGACAACGTGTTCCTGACCGGCTGTGAGGACGGTGTGTTCCCGCATCAGCGCGCACTGTCCAACCCCGACGAGCTCGAGGAGGAGCGGCGGCTCGCCTATGTCGGCATCACTCGCGCCCGTCGACATCTCTACGTGTCGCGGGCGATCGTCCGTGCCGCCTGGGGAGCGCCGCAACACAACCCGCCCAGCCGCTTTCTGAACGAGATTCCCGATCGGCTCATCGATTGGCGACGTACGGAGCGCGCGGTGAGCACCTGGCGTAACACTTCCGCGACATCCACCCATCAACAGTGGCGCAACACTGTCGGTTTCGGCGCCGGCCGGCAGCAGGCACGGCGCATCCCCAGTCTGGTGGCCGGTGACCGGGTGCTGCACACCACCTTCGGTATGGGCAAGGTGATCAGCACTTCGGGGTCAGGTGAGGACGTCAAGGCCGATGTCGACTTCGGTTCCGCCGGGATCAAGCGGCTCTCCCTGAAGCACGCCCCTCTGGAGAAGCTGTAGAGGACGCAGGATGCAACGTGGTTAAGGGTTCAGCCCACGGCTGCGCAGCCAGGGTTCGGGATTCACGGCCCTGTAGACGTCGCCCGGTGAGCTGCCGGCCGGGTAGATCTCGAAGTGCAGATGCGGCCCGAAGGTGCGGCCGGTCATGCCGACCGCGCCGACCACTTGGCCGGGCGACACAGTCTGGCCGACGGCCACCGAGACCGATGACATGTGAGCACTGAGTGACTGAGTGCCATCGGCGTAGCGAATGGCGACATAGGTACCGGCCCATCCGCTGGCCGGTCCACTTCCGGCGTTGGTGACCACGCCGGAAGCCGGAGCGTGGATCCGGGAGCCAACCGGAGCAGAGAAGTCGATTCCGGTGTGGTAACGAGCCCAGGGTCCGACCTGGCCGAACCGGGCGGCGATGGTGTAGCCGCCAGTCAGCGGCAAGCAGGCCTTGCCGCCGCCCGCCGCGTCATTCGTCTGGGAAGCACCCCTCGCGGGGCGGCTGCCCGCGCTGCCGCCCTTCGCCGAGCGGCTGGTTGCAATGATCCTCGCCTGCTTCTGGGCGGCTTTCGAAGCATCCTTCAGCGATTTCTCTCTGGCTCGGAAAGCCTTGTCCTGAGCCGCTTTGTCGACCCGGCTGTCCGCCTTGGTCAGGGACTCCGCTCGTTGATCAGACCGGCTGCTGATCTTCTCCGGACTGAGTGCACGGCGGGCCTCGTCGCGGCTGCTGGAGGCGTCGCGCTTGAACCCCGATGGCATCACCACGCCCGGCTGCACCGACACTTCCACCTTCGGCTGAGCCTCGCGGCTGTGGCGAGGCTGGGCGGCTCCCGTCAACGCGACGGAGCCAGCCACACCGAGGCCAAGCAGTGACACTGCCAGCGCGGCGATCCCGTGCTGTGCCCAGCCCTTCTTGTCCTGGCGAATGTCTTCAATCAGGGCTCGGCGGGCGCTATGGCGGTCGGAGCGTTGGAGCGCTCCGGGCTGGCGGCGGTGGGTGTCTGCGGTGCTGGCAGGGCTCGCGCGGCGCGCGGCAGCGTGCTGCGTGGCTCTGGCCAAATCAGGCTCTCCTCGTACGACGGGGGCAGGGCGTGCCTCCGGCCAGAAGTCGTACAGCGCTTCTGCCTGAATGGGGCCCCGAGTGGTCTAGCGATCAAACGTCCAGAACCATAACGGAAGGATAACGAAAAGCAAAATCCTGGCTAGACCACCGGATGAGGTGGTCTGAATCTCCAGCGAGAAAGCCGGCTGACCCTAGTTTGTATTGACGCCGGCGGCGTTGAGCCACGGCTGAGGGTTGACGGCTCTGTAAACGTCGCCGTACTTCACTCCAACCGGATAGAGCTCGAAATGCAGATGCGCGCCGAAGGCACGACCCGACTGCCCCACGTATCCGATGATCTGGCCGGCCTGTACCGACTGGCCAGAACCCACCGCAAAGGATGACATGTGGGACGACATGGTGGTCATGCCGTCCGCGTGCCTCAGGGCAACGTGGTTGCCGGCCCAGTCGCCAGAGTTCCCGGCGTAGAGCACGACACCCGACTTGACCGCGCGGATCGGCGTGCCGTACGCGGCCCGGAAATCCAGCCCGGTGTGGTACCTCGACCACATTCCGTACTGGCCGAAGTAGGCGCCGATCACGGCACCGGGCACCGGTGACACGGCGTGGCTTCCGGACGGGATGCTGGTAGTGCTGACGCTTCGTGCCGATGTGCGCGAACTTCGAACGGCTCGCTCGGGCTCGGCCCGCTTGTTCTCCGCGGCGATGCGGGCAGCGATCGCGCGGCGTAGTCGTTCCTGAGCAAGTTGCACTGCTGCCTTCCGGACCGCGCGGTCGCCCGCCGCGAGGCTCTCGGCTCGAGCGTCGGTGCCGGCGTCGCGAACTGCGCGAGCGACGTCTTCTGCGGTCTTGGACAGATTTTCAGCCCGCTGCGCGGCTCGTTCGTTGACGATCGCGGTGCGGATCTCGGCTGTGCGGGAGGTTTCGTGGATCTGCGGAGCCCTGGGCGCGAAGGCGCTCAGGCTCGCTGAATCAGTGACCTTTTTCTGCCCAGCAGCCTTGTTGGTCAGCTGCGGCTGCACCGGCCTGCGATCACCGAGGGTGACCGTCGAATCGATCGGGCCATCCACGGTGTTCGACGTCTGGGCGTTGGTGGTAAGAGCCATGGACCCTGCAACCGCCAGGCCCAAACCGGACACCACAAGAGCGGCAAGACCGTGTGACAGCCAGCCCCGGCGCTCCTCAGGATCGAGATCGGCAGCGAATGCCCGGCGCGCAGGACGCCTGGACTGTGCTGCCACCGACAAGCTCCTCACCGTCGATCATCTGTAAGCGCGCGGCGGAGCACAACGAAGCGGCCGCCGTCGGCCCGCTGCTCGATCAGGCAGCCCGAAGACTGACCCGGTTCGGCAACGTGGACGTCCGCTTCGATTCCCCGAGATTCAGACGCTGAGGAGAACATAACGGACAGATAACCAAACCTCAACCAACTCACCACAATGTGAGAGCTGGTGTCGTTCTGTTACGCGGTGCTGCCAAGTGTAGGTTCTCCCACGAGCGGCGATCCCTTGAGCGCTGATTCAGGCCGCCTCGACGGCGCGTGCAGAGGCGGTTCGCGGCATACTAAGCGCCCTTCGCGCGACGACATCAACGGCCATGTTGATCACGCGGGCGGGCTACTGCGGCACTACGCTGGTCCCCGTGGCCGCGGAGCAGCGGGATCTCGGCGACGTCGGTGCTGCCGAGCAGGCGCAGGACTCTGCGCCGCTTCGGATCGTGGTGGCCAAACCCGGACTGGATGGTCACGATCGGGGCGCCAAGGTTGTGGCCCGCGCCCTCCGTGACGCCGGCATGGAGGTGATCTACACCGGTCTGCACCAGACACCGGAGCAGATCGTGCGCACCGCACTCGCCGAGGATGCTGACGCGATCGGCTTGTCGGTCCTCTCGGGCGCGCACATGACGCTGTTCGCGCGGGTGGTCGACCTCCTGAAGGCCGAGCGAGCCGACGACATCGTCGTCTTCGGCGGCGGCATCATTCCCGAGGCCGATCGAGCGCCACTGGCCGCGATGGGCGTGGCCGCGGTCTTCACACCAGGCTCCAGTATGGCCGAAGTCGTGGACTGGGTACGGACAAATGTGCGCCCCCATGGGACGGCAACGTCCTGACCTCCTCCGCCGCTCGGCTGGGCGACCACTAGGCTCGTTTTCGCTCGAGCCTTCGTCTCCAGCAGGGAGGTCAGTGTGGATCTGTACGAGTACCAGGCGCGTGACATCTTCGAGGCGTACGGCGTGCCCGTCCTGCGCGGCATCACCGCGACCACGCCTGCAGAGGCCAAGGCGGCTGCCGCCAAGCTCGGCAGTCCGGTAGTTGTGGTCAAGGCGCAGGTCAAAACCGGCGGCCGCGGCAAGGCTGGCGGCGTCAAGATCGCCAAGACACCCGACGAGGCCGCCGCCCGAGCCGAGGAGATTCTCGGCCTGGATATCAAGGGTCACGTCGTCAAGACCGTGATGATCACCGAAGGCGCTGACATCGCCGAGGAGTATTACTTCTCGCTGCTGCTCGACCGAGGCACGCGCCGCTACCTGGCGATGTGTTCCCGCGAGGGCGGCGTAGATATCGAGACGCTCGCGGTGGAACGGCCCGAGGCGCTGGCGCGCGTGCCGGTCGACCCGAATACCGGTATTGATCAAGCCAAGGCGGATGAGATCGTGAAAGCCGCTGGATTCGAGGATGACGACGCGGCAAAGATCGCCGACGTGCTGCAGCTTCTGGGCAAGGTCTACGCGGAGGAAGACGCCACGTTGGTCGAGGTCAACCCACTGGTCAAAACGGCGGACGGCGGGATGATCGCGCTGGACGGCAAGGTATCGCTGGACGAGAATGCCGTTTTCCGGCACCCGGAGCACGATGCGCTCGCCGACACCTCAGCCGAAGACCCGCTGGAGGCAGCCGCGAAGGCCAAGGATCTGAACTACGTGAAGCTCGACGGTTCGGTGGGCATCATCGGTAACGGCGCCGGCCTGGTGATGAGCACCCTCGACGTCGTCGCGTACGCCGGCGCGGAATTCCCTGGGTCGCCCAAGCCGGCCAACTTCCTCGACATCGGTGGTGGTGCCAGTGCGGAGGTGATGGCGAACGGCCTGGAGATCATCATCGGCGACGATCAGGTGAAGAGCGTGTTCGTCAATGTCTTCGGTGGGATCACCGCCTGTGACGCGGTCGCCAACGGGATCGTGCAGGCTTTTGAACTGCTGGCCAGCCGGGACGAGCACGTTGACGTGCCACTGGTGGTAAGGCTTGACGGCAACAACGCCGACATGGGGCGCCGGATACTGACTGACGCCAGCCTGCCGGGACTCGAACAGGTCGACACGATGGACGGTGCTGCCCGCCGGGCAGCCCAGCTGGCCGCGAGCTGAGGGCGTAATCGAGATGGCAATCTTTCTGAATTCGGACTCTCGGGTGATCGTCCAGGGGATGACCGGCTCCGAAGGTCGCAAGCACACCCAGCGGATGCTGGAGTCTGGCACCACCATCGTGGGGGGTGTGACTCCCGGCAAGGGCGGTCAGGTCGTCGAGTTCGATGCCGGCGGCGTGCCTGTCTTCAACTCCGTCGCTGAGGCCGTCGAAGCCACCGGTGCCAATGTGACAGTGATCTTCGTCCCGGCCAAGTTCACCAAAGCAGCGGTCATGGAGGCCATCGGCGCCGCGATTCCCCTGGCCGTGGTGATCACCGAGGGCGTACCGGTGAAGGACACCGCCGAGTTCTTCGCGCTCTCCCAGGGCTCCTCGACCCGGCTGATCGGTCCGAATTGCCCCGGCCTGATCTCGCCCGGCCAGTCCAACGCCGGCATCATTCCGGCCGACATCACCAAGGCGGGCCGGATCGGCCTGGTCTCCAAGTCGGGCACGCTGACCTACCAGATGATGTACGAGCTCCGCGACATCGGCTTTTCGTCGGCGGTGGGCATCGGCGGTGACCCGATCATCGGCACCACCCACATTGACGCGCTGCAAGCGTTCTCCCTCGACCCGGACACCGACGCGATCGTGATGATCGGAGAGATCGGGGGAGACGCCGAGGAGCGGGCGGCCGAATTCATCTCCGATAACGTCGGCAAGCCCGTGGTGGGCTACGTCGCCGGGTTCACCGCCCCGGAGGGCAAGACCATGGGCCACGCCGGCGCCATCGTCTCTGGCTCATCGGGAACCGCCGCGGCCAAGAAAGAGGCGTTGGAAGCGGCCGGAGTGAAGGTCGGCAAGACGCCGAGCGAAACGGCGCAGCTGATGCGAGACGTGATGACGGAGCTCGCCGCCGAGGCTCGGTAGCCGACCTCGTACCTAGTTGACCTGAGTGGCGCGCTGCCCGGCGCGAACCGCCACCATGCGCCACTCATCGTCGCTCAGGTCGAGCTTCCCCTTGGGGCTGAGGAAGGTGTAAACCACCTTTTGGCCCGCGGCTACTGCGCCCAGGCGATATTTCAGGGAGCCATTGCTGACCTTCTGCCTGACCGTGACGGCCCAGCCCTCAACCTTTTTCCCCCCCGCTCCCGGGCCTGAGACGGACTTCGGCGAAGGCACGCTCGCCGTGAGCTTGCGCTTGGGACACTTCTCGACGGTCTTCCGAAGGTTGCCAACGAATTTCCTGGCCGCCTCGTCGTTCTTCATCGTCAGGACGATCTGGTCCAACCCGAACGCGGGATCCGGCCCTTCGTCGAGCAGGTAGGTACGGGACACTCGAGCGCTGGCAGGGGACTTGGCCCAATCGAGGTTCTCACACTGGGAGCCCGCGAAGCCGGCGCGAGGGACGTCGGGAATGTCGCCCACCCACAAGGACGGCGCTTGGGCAACGGGCGGCAGGTCGCCGGCGGCTAGGAAGCCGAGTACATCCCCGCCGATAGGGGGCGGAGCAGGCTTCACCGATACATTCTTCGGGCAGGCGCCGCCCGAGTTGCGACATTGAACAGCCGTCGGGGCAGCGAGAGCGTTGGCCACCTTGGCGATTTCCACGGAATCACCGTTGCGTGCCACGTCCATCACGTTCGTCACACTGCCGGTACGGTTCAGCACGATGCTGTGATACTTCGTCTTGCCGTCGCGTTCGACGACCACCACCAGACCGACCGCCTGATCTCCCAAGCCCGTGACGCTCCATCCGGATTGGATGTACCCGCCCAGCTCGGCGCACCCACCGAGTGTCTTCGCGGCTACTGCGAACGCCTGCCCCGCCTCGTCCGGTGTTGTGAAGGCGTCTGCCTCGTGCAGGATTCCCGGCGGTTCCTTGCCGTTGGCACTGAGCAGTCGCAGCATCGTCAGCGCCGACATCGGCTGGCCCTCGGCCGGCTCGCCAAGGCAGGCCGCCTTTTCTGACTCGGCCGTCATACCGCGTTGCGTGAGGGCCACCTGCCACGTCCGATTGGAGCTGACGCGCTTCGCGTCCTTGGCGCTGAGCATCGCGTCTTCGTTCAGCAGTTCCGCGGGCGGGACCCCAGAGGGCGCTGACGTGGGGGAACTGCCGGTCGACGGGGAGGTGGCTGGGGTGTCGCCGACCAGCACCGCCCTGCCGATGGCCAGGCCGGCCACAACGACGGCTGCGACCCCAGCGATCAGCAAAGCCAGCTTGGTCCTTCTCCCCAAGTGAAAGCGACCCTCATCGATGTCGGAGAAGTCATCAATCGAGTCCTGCCAACCGCGGCTGCTCACCGACCCGGAGGAGGTTCGCGGCAGGATGGTGGTCGCCTCCGGGTCTGAAGGCCGGAAGCGACGGGGGGCGTTAGCCAACGCCGGCCGTACC
>DATFQP010000060.1:0-2237 GCA_035264145.1 Propionibacteriaceae bacterium | reverse complement strand
GTTGAACTTCCCCAACACCGCGGCGACCCCACCCAGCATGACCAGGATGAACACCAGACACGTCAGGTAGAAGGCCGCCATAAGGGTCGCCAGGTTGCCCAGCACCCCGATGTCGAACCGACCCACGGTGTAGGCCATGCCGCCGAAGGCGCCGATCGGGGCCGCGTACAGCACGATGTGGACGACGCGGAAGACCATCTTGCCGATAGAGTCGATCGCGGCTACGATCCCGGCGCCGTACTGACCGATCGCCGTGAGCGCGATGCCGCTGAGGATGGCCAGGAACAGCACCTGGATGATCTCGCCCTCGGCGAAGGCCCCGACGAAGGTGTCGGGGATGATGTGCAGCAGGAACGGAACGACTCCGCTCGGGGTCTCCTGCAGGTTGCCGAGCGTCTCCTGCGCGTCCGCTGGGTCGGGGGTGATGTTGAGGCCCACGCCGGGCTCGACCAGGTTGATGACGACGAGACCGATCGCCAGGGCGATCAGCGTCATGATGATGAAGTATCCGAGGGCCTTGAGCCCGAGCCGACCGGCCTCGGCGAGGTTGCCGAGCGAGGCGATGCCCACCACGACGGTGGTGAAGATGATCGGGGCGATGAGCATCCGGATGAGCTTGACGAAGCCGTCGGCCAGCGGCTTGAGCGCAACCGCGAAGTCCGGCGCGACCACTCCCACCACGGCACCGGCAACGATCGCCAGCAGCACCCAGAAGTACAGGTGATGGTAGAGCGGCTTGCGCTTGCGGCCGGGCTGGCTCGCTGCCGGAGGGACGGGGGCTCCCGAGGTGGTGGAGCCGCCAGAGGATTCGGCCATCGGTCCTCTCCTTGGATGTCGATGCCGGCTCGCCGCTTGTGCGCTTACTCGCGAGAGATCGAAGAGGAGAATCCGGATAAAGTGCCGATCCGATGTGCTTCTGGTGACTATTCTGCCAATCGAGCATCCAGAATGGAACACCAGGCTCGCGTCCACCCTTGTCAGCACGCGCGGCTCCGCGTAGGAGCCAAGGGGTCACAAAGCCGCAGGTAGCTACACCCTCACGACACCTGATCCGCAGGCACTCGACCATGCAACGACAGCGGCGAGACACCGAAGGAGCGCGCGGTGGTGACCACGCAGGGCAGGCTCGTCGAGCTCCTCGACCTGGAACGGATCGAGGTCGACATCTTCCGAGGCCGCAGCCCCGACGAGAACCTGCAGCGCGTCTTCGGCGGCCAGGTCGCCGGCCAGGCGCTGGTCGCCGCCGGGCGGACGGTGCCGCCGGACCGTCCGGTGCACTCGTTACATGCCTACTTCATCCGGCCCGGCGATCCCGACCTCCCGATCGTCTATACCGTCGACCGCATCCGCGACGGCCGCTCCTTCACCACCCGCCGGGTGGTGACGGTCCAGCACGGACGCGCGATCTTTGCGCTCTCGGCCTCGTTCCAGGTGGCCGAGACGGGCCCGGAGTATCAGTTGCTGATGCCCGAGGCGCCCGATCCGGAGACCGTGCCCGTCTGGCAGGAGCGCCTGAAGGAGTACGGCGACCAAGTCCCGGCCCGCTGGCTCCGGCCGCGCCCGGTCGAGGTCCGCTACGTCGACGATCCGCCGTGGCAGGCGCAGGCAGCTGGTGGGCCACGGGAGCCGCGCACCATGGTCTGGCTGCGAGCCAGCGAGCCCCTGCCCGACGACCCTCTGCTGCACGTGTGCGCCGTCACCTATGCCAGTGACCTGACGCTGCTGGACGCGGTGCTGCTCGGCTCCGGATTGGCCTGGGACGAGCACAGCGTGACCGGGGCCAGCCTGGATCACGCCATGTGGTTCCACGGACCGTTCCGGGCCGACGACTGGCTGCTGTACCTCCAAGAGTCCCCAGCCGCATCCGGGGCCCGTGGGCTGGCGCGCGGCCAGGTCTTCAGGCGTGACGGCCGCCTCGTCGCCTCGGTCGTCCAAGAAGGCCTGATCCGGGTCTCGTCCCCCGACGAGTGACGGGACTGCAGCAGCCCGAGACCGGCGCGTGGCCAATCTGGCCGGCTCCGGTGACGGTGACCGTGGCGTCACCCATGGCACACCTCCCCGGTCAGGTCGTGACCCGGATCACCAGGGCCTCACCCTGCCCCCCGCCACCACACAGGCCGGCCGCACCAACCCCACCACCGCGGCGGCGCAGCTCCAACGCCAGGTGCAGCAGGATCCGCGCCCCCGACGCCCCCACCGGATGGCCCATCGAGATCGCCCCACCGTTGAGGTTCACC
>DATFQP010000059.1:0-11325 GCA_035264145.1 Propionibacteriaceae bacterium | reverse complement strand
CGGATGACGGGAATCGAACCCGTCTTTGTTGATAGGCGGCGTATCCCACCAACAGGTCGTGCATCCACCAGCGATGAGGCTGACACACGACGCCTGTCAAGTTCTCACATCGGACGACCCGCAAGCGGTCGCCGTATGACGAACGCTCTACGGCACGAGAACGACGGCAGCCATCCGATTCACCCGGCCCGATGGCCGATCCAGCCGCGCCCGCAGGAACTGCGTCGGTCACAAGCGACCTCCCGCCAGCGAACCGTCTCACTCTGCTCTGCTGCCTGGCCTGGGCAGAGGGAGGTCCTGACCCTTGTCATTTCCTGGCTTCCCGTCATTCCGTATGCGCTGGGGTTGTTCCCGGTGCCGCTGCTTGCCTCCGGCCCCTTCCTGGCGGCGATCATCACCGCAGCCGTGGTCGGGGGGAGGACAGGGTTGCGCGACTATTTTCGCCGCCTGATCAGGTGGCGGGTGGGTGTGGGTTGGTACGTCGTTGCGTTTCTCGCTCCGGTGGCCGCTTGGGCGATCGCCGCGTACGTGAACGTCCTGCTCGGGGCGGCGTCACCCTCGCCGGTCCAGCTTGCGGGCTGGTCGTTGATCATGACCTCCACGTTGGGCTTCCTGATCAATCCCTTTGGAGGCGCCTGGAAGGAACCTGGTTGGCGCGGGTATGCGCTGCCCCTGTTGCTACGCCGTCACTCCGCGCTGGTGGGCAGCGCGGTGCTGGGCGTGATGTGGGCGATCTGGCATGTTCCGCTGTTCCTGACCGGCCTCATTCCCTGGCCGGATGCTGCACTGGTCTTCACGCTGAGCTTCGTGTTCACGGCGATCTACCTCCGCACGGCGGGCAGCGTCCTGATCGCCTTTCTCCTCCACGCCTCAATCAATGGCGCGGGTGAGTTCTTCGTCGGGCTGTTCGCTGCAGGTGATCGGGTGCGGATGTACTGGATCATGGCTGCGCTGTGTGCGGTGGTCGTCATCGCCGCCATCGTGGTCAGCCGCGATCGGTGGCGCCGCATGCCGGCCGTTCGGGACAATGACGATGCCTTGACCGGTCCCGCTATTAGCGGAGGCCAAAGGGATCGGGAGTGACCAAACGTCCGCAGTCCTGGTGGTGCGGCGCACTGCTCGAAGCAGGCCTTGGAGGCGTCCGCCTCGCCGGCCGGCCGTGGCTATGGGATCCGTGGGTCATCCCACAAAAATGCAGAACGGGTGTCCGGCAGGGTCGGCGAACACATACAGGGGCTCATTTTGGTCGTCGGTGCGGTCGAGCAATTCAAGGGCACCGAGAGCTAGCGCCCTATCCCGATGGATCTGCAAGTCATCGCGGGTCGCCACTACCGTGTCCAAGTGGAGCATCTGCGGCACGGCTGCATCGGGCCAGGTCGAGGGCCGGACGCCGTCGGTCTGCTGGAACGCCAGCTGTGGTCCGCCGTTCGTGTTCCGCAACACGAGCCAGTCACTACCCTGCGGGTCAGGCCGGTCGGGCGCCGGCGGCTCGTCGCCGGCGCGGTACTCCAGCCCGAACAGCTGGCGGTAGAACTCAGCTAACGTGCGGGCATCGGTGGTGTCGATCACCACTTGAGCAATCCGTGGGTACGACGCAGCCATTCCCTGATCCTCTCATTGAGATCCGACAGGGAGGTCGAATAGCACGCCACCTGAGTGCGCATGACGTCTCCCTCAACCTCCATCGTGGTGTAGTAATCGTCATGAACCCCGCGGTGTGTCGGTTGGAGTAATCACCATGGGGAGTGTCAGCCCGGGCGGGACTGGGGTGTCGGTCGGAGGTGGACCCGGGCGACCATGATTCGGGTCGCTGAGACACCAATTGCCTGACTAGTAGCGTCCTAAGGGGAGGATCTCGTCGTGACTGACGACGGAATCCTGATGCGACTGGCTTTGGATGAGGCGTCCGCGGCAGCCGACCGAGGCGATCCAGGGTTCGGCGCCGTCGTGGCTCGAGCGGGCCAGACCGTGGCCGAAGCAAGCAGTACGGAGGTCACCCATCGCAATCCGCTCGACCACGACGTCCTCGCCGTTCTCCGCGAGGCGTGCCGTCGGCTAGGCAGCAGCGACCTCAGCGGCTGCACGTTCTACGGCACCGCCGAACCGTGTCCAATGTGCAGCGCAGCACTGCTGCAGACCAGGATCGGCCGGATCGTGATCGGTGCTAGTGGAAGCGCCTTGGCGGATCTGCTCGGCCCACGAGCCTTACTGATAGAGGACCTCGCTGTCGATTATGCCGTCCAGCCGCAGATTGAGCGGGGGCTGGAGAATCAAGCCGCCCTTGCGATCTTGGCCCGCAGCTTGACCGATCACCCTTCGGAGCACTGATAACCGGTGGCAGCGCTAGCCCAGACCTCAGTGCGTCCTGCTTGCTTACTGTCCTGCCTCCTGCGCGGCGTACCTGTCGCGATAGCTGTCCATGTGGGTCCGTTAGCTGCACCTTGGGGAGACGCTTCTCGAGCCTGGTCATCTGGCGTCCGCGGACGGGGTTGTCTCGTCCAAGATCTCACCGAGGTGCCGCGGGTCTCGCCCGGTAAGGTGCTGCACCTCGGCGGTGACGCGGTCCCAGCGCTGTTCGCGGATGGAGGCGAACATGCTGGTGTAGGCGTACAGCCACCACGGGTCTTCGGTGGCCGCCGCCTGCGCCATGTACGCGGCGGCGCTGATCGGGCGATAGGCCACGGGCCGGACCCAGGCCTGGGCGGCCGTGGCCGCGATGGCCGCGGCGTCCAGCGCCGCAGGTCCGGTGACCTCATGGCAACGACCGGTCGGACCGCATCGGGCCAGCGCGGCCAGACAGCGGCCGACGTCACCCTTGGACACTAGACCAATCCGGCCATCTCCGGCGGGCACGCTGAGCTGGCCGGTGGTCAGGGCAGGGAGCAGGAAGTGGCGGAAGAACTCGGCGAAGATCGACGCGCGGACAATTGAAAACCCACAACCACTGTCGCGGATCGCCTGTTCGGTGAGCCCGTTAGTGACGGCGTAGCAGAACGGCGAGTCGACGTCGGCGTCCACACCGCTCAGCGCGACAATGTGCGTGACCCCACAGGCGCGGGCGGCGGCGACGACATTGAGGTGGTGGGCCAGCACCCGAGTGCCCTCGCCGTCACTGCTGAGGAAGACCAGGGTGTCGACGTCGGGCAAGCCGTTGCGGAGCGCGCCACCGTCGGCGTAATCGGCGATCCGAGCGGTCACCCTCGGCGGAACCGCCGTAGGTCGCCGGCTGAGGGCAACGACGTCGCCATCGGTGTGTTCGGCGAGCAACCGGACTACCTGGCCGCCAAGGCTTCCCGACGCACCAGTCACCGCGATTCTGCTCATGTTTTCGATCTCGCCTCCCGTGCTGACGGTGCCAACGCCCAGATCTAGTCATGATCATGCACCGACCTACTGGTGAACGCCGGAGAGCCTCAACGTCGAATGCCTGACCGTCCGCCGCACCCCTGGACCCACCGCTGAGCCGCTGCCGACACAATTGCACCGAGGCCGGCATCGTGTAGAGCCATCCAGCGTTGTGGCATCCAACCGCCGCTGCCCTTTCTCTGGCGGACACCGCGATGCCTGCGAGAGCGGCGGCTTCTGGGATTCACGAGCTGTCCGGGAAGCGAGTTATCAAGAGTTCTGGCAGTGGTGTCGTCAACATTTACTGTCGCGGCGTGCGGGCTGTCGGTGACGACCAGGAGGTACAGCAGATGGAAGAGGGCTACACGCAGCTTGGCACCGTGCTGACAGACCAGCGTCCCGAGAACAGTGATGGAGATGGGGTCATCGTCGTCGGCCGCTTCAAGGGCGATTCCTACGACGGCGTTCAGCTCAGCTACGACGCTGGCCGCCGAAAGCTGTACCTGACCCCAGAGGGGGCGCTGCGCCTGGCATTCCTGCTTGCGGCGGCGGTCGAAAGGGACATCGACATCCGGTAGTAGAGCGTCAATTGCTGCGGTGGTGCTCAAAGTGTTGGGTGCCGTAGTGGTACACGCCCTAAGGGAGGAACCTCGAACCACGCCGTCAGGTTAAGGCGGCATGCCGACGCGCGACCCTGCGCGGGGCCGGTCCTGTTCATGCGTACCGACAATAAGCAGACCGAAAGTGCCAAGCGGCGGGATGAAGCGGGCCCAAGAAAGTGCGTTCGATCGTGTTCGAGCGTCACCGGTGGGAGGGCACAGTGGAGTCGTGTCCGTCGATTCAGGATCCCGCCTTAGGTTCAGATGGCGCGCGTCCTGGCTTGCGGTTGGCGCAGTCTTGGCGGTGGCTGGCGTCTTTGCAACCGCGATTCAACTCCCCCGTGCATCGCACGGCTCGTCGTCGGCGATGCCTTCTGTCTCGGTGATGACCGCACGGATGTCCACGGCCGCGACGCGTTCGGTCCCGTCGGTGGCACCATCTCCCCTGGTTCCCGGGCTAAGGGCGAGTGTGGTGACCACCCTGTGCCAGGAACGTCGGTGGCCCGTTCTCCGGGTACTTCAGTTCAACATCCGCGCGGCGATCAGCCGCGCCGGCGGCGTTGACGTCGCTCAGATCGCGGCGGAGATCGAGGCCGTCCGGCCTGACCTGGTCAGCCTCAACGAGGTCGACAGTCACACGCTGCGCACCCGCGTCGATCAGCCGGCCTATCTCGCCGAAGCCACCGGACTCCACATGGTCTACGGACCCAACTTGATCTACGACGGCGGTCCCTTCGGGAACGCGATCTTGACGCGCTACCCGGTGGTCGAGAGTCACAACCTTAGGCTGCCCGGGACGTTCGGGCTGGAGCCGCGGGGGCTGTTGACGGCGATCGTCATCGTCGACGGGCGCCGGGTCGCGTTCTCGTCGACGCACCTTTCTGAGGGAAGCGATGGCCGGCAGAGCCGGCTCCTGCAGGCGTTGGCCGTGGCTCGGGCGCTGCACTCTATGGCCGCACCGACGATTCTGGCCGGTGACCTGAACTCTGATTCCACGGACGTTCCCGGGCGGATCCTTCGAGGGCATCTCCTCGACGCCCATAAGGAGGGGGGCACCGGGTTAGGCGACACCTTCCCCGAGGCCAATCCCAGCAGCCGGTTCGACTACATCTTCTACGACGACCACTTCGCCGTGGTACCTGGGAGCACACGGGTGCAGACCTCGGACTCCAGCGACCATCGGTCGGTGTTCACGAAGCTCTCCTTGCGCCCAAAGCACCGGTGCTGACCGATGCCCATTGCAACAACGTCGGCTCAGATCGTGGTCGAGCCCTCGGCGCGGAAGGTGGGAATTCCTGCGCCGAGGGTCCCGGATCTCAATTCGGGCCAGAGTTCGGGTCCCACCAATTAGGAATCCCTAGATGACGCCTCTCGTACATGGCCCCCTGGCAGCCATCATCGACCCCAGGCTCAGGAAGACCCCACCACGGGTGACGACCGAGGCAGATCTCCTCCCAGGCCGCAAACCGCGCGACGGTGATCACAACGAACGGCCCTAACAAAAGCGTCAAGAACAGGCCGATCCCGAGGAACCAGACGAGCACGCGGTACCCCTTCCTCATGGGTGGCCGAATGCCCGGATCAAGGTCAGCGCTTGCGTTGATCGTCTGGTCTGTACAGACCGTGAAGAGCGCAGGAATCCCGGACATGCGCGTCAGTGTAAATCCAAATCTGGCCACCGTCTCAGTTGAACGAAGAAACGTCCTGGAATCGACGCAGCGGCATTCCTGCAATCATGGCGATCGTCTCGACCCCGGGTTCGGGTTGCCGGAATAGGCGATGAGGTCAGCAGTCGCGGCAATGGACAGCTCGACCTCGGCGGACTCCGCAATCAGTTGAGTCCGTTCTTCGGCGGGTACGTGGTCCGGGCGCCAGGTTTCGTCGAGCAGCTCCGACACGGCGATCTTGTGACCTCCGACAAGCAGCTCGACCCCCGCATCAGTTCAGGTGACGATCACTCGTCTTCGTCGAGACAATTGGTATGCATACGCCATCGGTTTACATAGGTCAGCAACTCGTCGTAGGGAAGGTCGGCCACTTCCTGGAACAACCTCTCAAGTTTGACGCAGTTCTTGGCTATGCCCGCTGTATCGATCTCTTCTTGAAGGTATGGGCGGTACTTCTCCCAAGCGATCGGAGAGGGGTATGGCCAACCCTTTTGCTCTGGACTCCACGTCTTGCTTGGCGCCGGTATGGGAGTCGAGGTTGGAGGTGTGTACCGGAATGCGAAGAGCAGCAGGCAGACGCCCAGAGCGATCGCGACTGTCTCGACTGCTGCTAGGACGATTAGCCTCTTGGTGTTCACGTTGCGTCTCCTTACCGGTCCAAGATCGAGAAGACGTTTAAGAAGGCGAGATACCCGAGGCCCACACCGAGGCTGATCGATACCACCTGGAGCAGAGCGCCAATGATCAGCTGCTCTGGCCTGGTCGGTACTCGTGCTCGACCTGCTGCCGGTGATCTTGAAAGGTCTGCCGCATCATAGGGCCGCGAACGGTCGTCTTGATGCGGTTCAGCGTCGGCAACCTTCTGCGGCGCGCGTAGGGTCATGATCACGGTCAGGACGGCGCTGATGGTGATGGTGGCGAAGATGAGGTACCCATAGCCGATCGGGGTGTCCCCATTGCCGCCGCTGAACCTGAGCATGGTGAAGTACTCACTGATCAAGTGAACGAAACCAAACGCCGTCGTACCCGACAGCACAACCACCAGCCGGGGGCCGATGTGGCGACCGCGAGCCTCTGGTTGCCACACCAAGATCCAGACCAAAGCAACAACGGCCAACAACTCGAGGAACATAACCAGCGCCATCAAGGGTGGGCTGTACTCAAGGGGTTTGGGATCGCCGATCGCCGCAGCTCCGGCCACGGCCACCGCAAACGTGGCTAGACCGGGAAGTGCCGCAACGGCCTTGGTCATCCATCGCCACCGCAGCCCTACAACGAGCGTGAGCCAGGCCACCCCCAGCAGCGCCATCGCGACCAGGTTCAGCCCAGACGTCCACGGCACCACCAAGGCGACATCCCCGTCCATGGCCTGCTTACACCCAGGGGAGAATTTGCGCCCGACGTCCACGTAGTAGTTGATGACGCTCCCCCTCAGCATGCTCCCCCGGCACGGCAGCCAGTACAGGTAGGTCGACCGACCTGTGGCACCGGCTGCTACCAGCATCAGGCCCGCCGTCAGCAACCACGGCCAACGCTGTTCCCTCACGCTCAGACCGTACCGATTTGTCGGAATTCAGGTGAGCCGACAGCTGATTTCACTAATGCGAGATCGACGCCTCGAAGTACACCCCGGTAATTCCAGCCCCGCAGAACCCCATGATCAACACTTCTAGAGATCACCACCGTCAAGCGGAGCGCCTCTCGGAGGCCCTCAGCGACGGCTCGTACAGGGATACGACCCTAGCCGCCGGACCTAGGAGACCGGATCCCACTGCCGAAGCTCGTCTATCGAGTTCGGCAGGTCAGCCATTAAGAACACGGTCTCCGCGCTGGTCCTGGTGCTCAACGAGGCGGTCCGCGACGGTATCATCCCTCGCAACCCAGCAACGGACCGAGCCCGTCCACGCACGGTCGGCCGTTCATCCGGCAACTCCGAACCGAACACGCCCCGTGATCTCGCACTGCTCGATCTCGCCATCCTTGACCAGCTGGTTGCCCGCGTAGTGGAGGCCGGCTAGGACCAGTCGTGGGGCTACGTAGTGACCATCCTTGCGACGACCGCCCTCAGGATCAGTGCGGTGTCTGGCCTCCGCGTTGGTGACATCGATCTGGACAGAGGACTGATTCACGTCTACCGGCAGACGTACCCAGGTCACGGCGGTCTGGTGACGAAGGAGACCAAGGGGGCGTCGGCGGAGGACGGTACCAATCATTGACCCCTTGCGTCCGACGCTCCTTCGGCTGACCGCCGGCCGCCGCCCGGAGGAACGGCTGATCCTTGGTCCCCGCGGCGGCGTGATCACCCACCTTGAGGGACGCGACCGGTTGGGATGCGCCGGTCACTGAGCTCGGGCAACCGGGCCTGGTCCGCCATGGCCTACGGCACACCGCCCTGACATGGATGGCCGACGCTGGCGTTGATCTGCACATCCTGCAGCGGGTCGCCAGACATCAGGATCCGGCAATCACGGCTCGTTACCTACATCCCAACGTGCAGGCCACGCTGGAGGCTGGACAGCGTTTTCGGTCTGGTGGTCCGTAGATGGTCCGGAGCGGCCGTCGCTCGGCGTCATTGAGCGCGGCAAGAATGTCAGTTGAATGCGGGTCCGACTAGGTCGGATGGGGTGAATCGGGTTGGTCGGGCTGGCGAGATTTGAACTCGCGACCCCTTGACCCCCAGATCGGCGGTGACAACCTCAAGGGCTGACTGTGGGAGTGTGCCGGCGCAGCCGCGGCGCTTGAGAGCGCGTCCCGCTACGTTGAACGCAGCCCGTTGGGCCCAATGTGGGCCCAACTCGCCGACGCATGACTACTACTGCTCGGTGACGATGGCCAAAGACGTCGGAAGACCATGGCTGTAGACCGGACCGTTCTCTAGAAGCAAATATGACCGCCCGTAACGGGGTCTTCAGCGCCGCGCAGCAGCTCGCGTCGAGGTCGCTTGACGGCACCTACACACCCTCGGCGACGTCCTCGCTCTCACCCATGAGCGGACTACCCAGTACGTCCACTTGACGAGCCGCACCCATGTCACGCCGAATATGTGCGCGAACGCCCGGAAGGGATCTGATGCGCGTCGCCTCTGCGGAACCGGCGGTAGCAGTACGTCAGCAGCCCGAGCGCGATCAGCCCGGAGCCGATCAGACTCGACCCAGTGCCCCAGCCGCCCGGCAGCCACCACCGCCGGAGTGGCCACCAGCTGGGTGGCGGTGGTTGGATCCCCCAGACCACGCCGATCGCAATCACCATGAGCGCCATCAGCGCGCTGATCATGATGGTCCACCAAGTCCGTACGCTGCCTTTCGCCACCTCGAGACCCTTGGTCCGCACCGGCTCGACCCGCCGGGCCGCCCACTCGTACTCCTGCGACAGCACCACCAGTCCTGCCGCCAGCAGGAGCAGCCCAGGCCCGGGCAGGATGAGGGCGGCGACGCCGAGAACCACCAACGCCCAGCCCAGCACTTGGCGGCCCACGTGGCCGGTCACCTGGCCCACCTCGCGCTCCGGGCCGGGGACGCAGCCGGATCCACCATTCCTAGCTCCCTCGTTCGTCACTCCGCAGGGGGCATACCTTAGTGGCGCTCCGGTCAATCAGGCGCGCTCGGTGAGCGAGATCCGGCACACGAGGCCCTTTCTCGCCATTGTCCATTCGGCCACAGCTCACGCTGAGCACCGTCTCGACGGGTTGCCCGCACGGCGACCAAACGGGCCGGCCCCTGGGCCGGTTCGGCCAAGGGGTCGAGATCGCGACCTGTGGCGCTCGGTTCCACAGGCGCCGTCCTGTCCGGCGTAGCTATACGGGTGAGGCGGCGGAAGCACCTTCGCCGCCAGCAGGCTCTGGGCTACACCACGTGCTGCTGCTGTTGCTGCTCGGCAACCTGCTGTCAAGGCACGTTGGACAACGAGCTGCAGGCGGGCGTGGCGTTCATCGGAGATGATGTCACCGGCATCGACTCCTTGGAGCCTCCGTGGCCGGCGTGGAGTATGCGGTCCGACGACCTTCTAACGGAGATGCAAATAGCGGGGTGACCGCGTCGCGAGGCGCGTGAACGCCTCGAGGTGGGCGGACTCCCCCAACTCGGCCGATGTCATCATCGACGCCCTCCGCTGCCCCACGATCGCCCAAGCCCGCGGCCTTGGCAGGCCGGCATCGATGACGTGATCGCGCCGGCGTCCTCGACGAGATAGCTGTTGACCAGGCTCGATGAGCCCTTTCGCTGGAGCGAGGGAGCCAGTTGCATCTCGGCCTTCCGTCGTGCTGCGATCCTCCGGGAGCCCTCCCGGGCATGGCGTACGCGGCCCGGCGCATTCGCATTGGCGGAGCCACGAGCCTACGGCCTGTCCGCGCCGCTCCCGAGGCATGGCGGGTCAACACGACCGCAACGCCAGGCGAATCCCGGCGGCTAGCTTGCAGCTTTCAGCGGAGCGGGTGACGAGAATCGAACTCGCATGTCCAGCCCGGAAGTAGGCGCTGGACCGTCCACAACTCTGGCTCGCACACGAGCAGGTACCCGGCATCAATCGATCCCCCACTGATTCCTATGAGGCTGTCGGCCCTTCTCCTGCGTCGGTCGAGGTTCCTCGCCCTGCTGCCTCTTCCTCGCCCTCGTCGGACTCCTCTTCCGGCTTCGGCTCCTCGGCTTTGCCCTTATTCCTGCCGGTCACCTTCCCAAGTCCGCCCTTGACGCCGCCTCCAACCTTCTTGGTCGTGTCACTCACCTTCCCGAGCGCGCCCTTGACGCCGCCTCCGGCCTTCTTGGTGGTGTCGCTCACCGTCTCGGCGGTGCCCTTGACCGTCTCGGCGGTGCCCTTGACCGTGGTACCGGCGACTTCGCCGAGCGCCTCCATTATCTGTGGGGCCTGCGCGGACGGCGCTACCTGACTGAGGCCCGTCCACGCCATGCTCATCGCCTGCGGGCCAGCCTGATTGCCGCTAAGCCGCGACGCCAGCTTGAACGCGGCCCTGCCCTTCTTGGTCCGGCCCAGTACGTAGCCGCCGATCACGGCCGCCGCCAGTTTGGCGTTGGTGGACTTGCCCTCCGGCGCCGGGGTGGGGGTCCGTTCTTCGGTCATCGCTTCTCCTGTATATGTCTCGGTTACGAGTCCCAGATGCTCTGACAGATTTTGCCAGGTCTACAGGTGTCGGCTGGGCCGCTCAACTGGTCGCGGAGCTGCGTCATTTTCATCATCGATTTCCTCTCCGCTGGTTCGTTCACCTGGGCCCGACGCGGTCCTGTGTGTCAAGCTTCCCCCACCCTCAGCGGGGTTGAACAGTGGGGATGCTTGGGCTCGATGTCCGTACTGGTTGGCGTGGTTGCGGCGCCGCCCGCAGCGCAGCGAGGACACGCTCCGCTCGGCCCTTGATTAGAAGAGCCCAATCGACAGAGGCGGTTCGTGCACGTAGAACATCCGCCTTCGACGGGGTCGGGCCGACCCTTTTCCTGAGCACGTCCGCGCGGGTGTTGAGGCCCTAGGGGTTCGGCGCTACGCCCGCGGGTGACGACGCGATGAGATGAGCTCCTCGCCTCTGCCCTCGCTGCGGCAGCTTCGAGCCGAGGTCGGGGGTGTTGGGGGCGGCGCCCCGGCGACGTCTCAGCGGCTTAGCCTGTCACCGGAAGCAGGCGCACGTACGTACTTCGTCACCCTGACCACGCCATCGCGCCATCGTTCGGACCGGTGCACACCACCCGAGGCCCGGCCGGCCCTGCCATCGC
>DATFQP010000058.1:0-6883 GCA_035264145.1 Propionibacteriaceae bacterium | reverse complement strand
CAGCGAGATCGTCAAGCGCTTCTCGACCGGCGCCATGTCGTACGGGTCGATCAGCGCCGAGGCGCACCAGACCTTGGCCATCGCCATGAACCGGATCGGCGGCAAGTCGAACACCGGGGAAGGTGGTGAGGACAAGGACCGGCTGTACGATCCCGAGCGACGCAGCGCGATCAAGCAGGTGGCATCCGGTCGCTTCGGAGTGACGTCGGACTACCTGACGAACGCTACCGACCTACAGATCAAGATGGCGCAGGGCGCCAAACCGGGTGAAGGCGGGCAGCTGCCCGGGCAGAAGGTCTATCCCTGGATTGCCAGCACTCGGCACTCCACACCGGGTGTCGGGCTGATCTCACCCCCGCCGCATCACGACATCTACTCGATCGAGGATCTCAAGCAGCTCATCCACGATCTCAAGTGCGCCAACCCTTCGGCTCGGGTGCACGTCAAGCTGGTCGCCGAAGTCGGCGTCGGCACTGTTGCGGCCGGCGTCTCCAAGGCCAAGGCCGACGTGGTGCTGATCTCCGGCCACGACGGCGGCACGGGAGCCGCGCCGCTAACCTCGCTCAAGCACGCGGGCGGGCCATGGGAGCTGGGCCTGGCCGAAACCCAGCAGACGTTGTTGATCAACGGGCTCCGGGACCGGATCGTGGTCCAGGTCGACGGACAGCTCAAGACGGGTCGCGACGTGATCATCGGTGCGCTGCTCGGGGCGGAGGAATTCGGCTTCGCTACCGCGCCGCTGGTGGTCAGCGGCTGCATCATGATGCGGGTCTGTCACCTCGATACCTGTCCGGTCGGCGTCGCCACCCAGAACGAGGAATTGCGGAAGAAGTTCTCCGGCAAACCCGAGTTCGTGATCAACTTCTTCGAGTTCATCGCCGAGGAGGTCCGCGAATATCTGGCGCAGCTTGGCTTCCGGAGTCTGGAGGAAGCTATCGGCCACGTCGAGGTGCTGGACACCACGGGGGCCGAGGCGCATTGGAAGGCGCACGGACTTGATCTTCGGCCGGTGCTGCACAAGCCGGATCTTCCCGAGGATGCGCCGCTGCACAACGTGGCCAAGCAGGACCACGCCCTCGAGTTTGCACTCGATCAGATGTTGATCAAGATGTGTGAGGAGACGCTGAGGAGCGGAGAGCCCGTCCGCGCCTCGATCAAGATCCGCAACGTGAACCGCACAGTGGGCACGATCTTGGGTCATGAGGTGACGAAGGCCACCAAGGGCGACGGCTTCCCGGACGGGACGATCGACATCACCTTCATCGGCAGCGCCGGTCAGAGCTTCGGGGCATTCGTACCCGCGGGTATGACCCTGCGTCTGGAGGGCGACAGCAACGACTACCTGGCTAAAGGATTGTCCGGCGGCAGGATCGTCGTCCGACCGGACCGCAACGCCACTTTCGTGGCAGAGGACAATATCATCGCGGGCAACGTCATCGGCTACGGCGCGACATCGGGCGAGATCTTCATCCGGGGTCAGGTGGGGGAGCGGTTCTGTGTTCGCAACTCCGGGGCCACCGCCGTGGTGGAGGGCCTGGGTGATCATGGCTGCGAGTACATGACAGGTGGAATTGCCGTCGTTCTCGGTAAGACAGGGCGAAACGTCGCCGCGGGAATGTCGGGCGGCATCGGCTACTTCCTCGATCTTGATTTTGACAGGCTGAACACCGAGATGGTTGATGCCTTACCGCCGTCGGACGCTGATCTGGAGCTGGTCCAGAAGTTGGTGACGCGCCATTACGAGGAAACCGACTCCGCGGTGGCCAAAGACCTGCTCGCGGACTGGGCTGCCAGCGCGCGCCGGTTCACCAAGGTCCTGCCTCGGGATTACGCCCGGGTGCTTGCCGCACGCGAACAGGCCGAGTCGGAAGGCCTCGACGAAGCGACGACCACCTCCCGCATGATGGAGGCCGCCCATGGCTGATCCCCGAGGATTCATGACGACGCCCAGGCGGGTGGCCCAGCGCAGGCCGGTGCATGAGCGGATTCACGACTGGAAAGAGGTCTATCCAGGCTCGCCGGGGCGGGCTGTGCTGCCGATCATCTCCGAGCAGGCGGGTCGCTGTATGGACTGCGGTATTCCGTTCTGTCACACGGGATGCCCGCTCGGAAACTTGATCCCGGAGTGGAACGACCTGGTTTGGCGCAGCGACTGGGACGAGGCGCTGGAGCGCTTGCACGCCACCAACAACTTTCCGGAGTTCACTGGACGGTTGTGTCCGGCACCATGTGAGACGGCGTGCGTGGTGGGCATCAACCGTGATCCGGTCACGATCAAGAACGTCGAAGTCGCGATCATCGACCGGGCGTGGGATGAGCGCCGGGTATCGGCGCAGCCGCCCGAGTGGCAGACCGGCAAGACGGTCGCGGTCGTCGGCTCCGGTCCTGCCGGCCTGGCAGCGGCCCAGCAGCTGAGCCGCGCAGGGCATACCGTGGCCGTCTATGAACGGGCCGACGAGCCCGGTGGCCTGCTGCGGTACGGGATCCCGGAGTTCAAAATGGAAAAGGCGGTGCTTGATCGCCGAATCCGCCAGATGAAGGACGAAGGCACCAATTTCCGGTGCGGAGTCGAGGTCGGCAGGTCGGTCACCGGTGACTACCTTCGGGAATGCTACGACGCGGTCGTATTGGCCATCGGTTCGACAGTCGGCCGGGACCTCCCGGTTCCGGGCCGTGAGCTGAACGGCATCCATCAGGCGATGGAGTTCCTGCCCCAGGCGAATCGGGTCGCCCTCGGCCGCGCAGTCGAGAACCAGATCACCGCCAAGGACAAGCATGTGGTGATCATCGGCGGGGGTGACACCGGTGCCGACTGCCTCGGTACCGCCATCCGCCAGCAGGCCAAGTCCATCGTCCAGTTGGAAATCCTGCCCACGCCGCCCAATGAGCGACCGGAGCACCAGCCGTGGCCGACATATCCGATGATCTACCGGGTTTCCTCGGCCCACGAGGAAGCCGGCGAGCGGGTCTACTCGGTGTCCACGAGCGAGTTTCTGGGCGACGGAAGCGGCAACGTCAGCTCACTGAAGATTTCCGAGGTGATGTTCCAGGACGGCAAGCTGGCGCCGGTCGAGGGTACCGAGCGTGAGATTCCGGCCGAGCTCGTACTACTGGCGATGGGCTTCGTCGGGCCGGAGACCGACACCGTGGTAGCTCAGCTCGGCGTCGCCCTTGACGAGCGGGGCAATATCGCCCGCGACAATAACTATGCGACCGATGTCGACGGGGTCTTCGCCTGCGGCGATGCCGGGCGAGGCCAGTCGTTGATCGTCTGGGCCATCGCCGAGGGCCGGGCGTGTGCGGCCGGTGTCGACGCGTACCTCTCCGGCTCGACCAAGCTGCCCCGACCCATCCCGCCGACCGCGCGTCAGATGATGGTCTAATCGGTCCCGCTTCCCGGCGGCACTCCCAAGTGGGCGGCCTGCTCCGATGGTCTAACCGGCCTGCTTCCCAACGGCTCTCCCAGGTGGGGCGGCCTGCTCCGGGTTGGTTTCCGCGATAGCGCCCCGCTTAGTGCGTGATCGCCGCATCCGGTTGAGTGTCGCCGCCCTGCAGCTGGTGGTCGCCGGCGGTCGTGTCCGGCGGCTACACCTTCAGGCCTGCGTCTGGGTGCAACGGGTCTACGTCGAGGAGCCCGTCGCTGTTCAGGGGATCTCCAGCGACGTAGCCGCTGCTCTGCAGTTTCCCTGCGAAGCCGAGCTGGCAGGGGCCGATCAAGATCATTCCGGCCTCTCGCGCCGATCACCTGCCGTACGGCGGTGCCAAGGACAACAGGTGCCAAGGACAACAGGCAGGGTGGTAAGGGTTCAATCACGAAATCACAGAGGTGCTGGAGCTACGCCTCGGTCTCCTGCCTTCCTGATGGTACCGGCGCTAGATCGCAGCAGGGCAGGCCCTGTATCGTAGATCATTCGGTGCCGAGTACCCGATGCAATGTGAAATCGGGGTGGTCGCACCTCGTTAGCGTTTCAGGGGGATGCATGGAAGACGACACCTTCGGCACTGGCGAGTTGGCGGACCGACCGGGCTACACCGGCAGGCATGGTCAGGGCGGAGGGCCGTCGGCGGAGCCGGATGTCCTCTTGGACGTACCGCAGCTGAGGGTCGACGAGATCATCCTCGACGTCGAGGATCTAAGCGCCCATGTCTCGGTAGAGGCCAACGTGCTCAACCTGCTCAGGCTCAGCGTTGGCGCGGACGTGCAGCTTGGCGGTGTCCACCTGGAGATCAGGGGGGTGGAGGCTCAAGCGCTGCTGAAGGTTCGGCTGGACAAGATCGCCGAAATCATCAACAGGGTGCTGACGACGATCGACCGCAACCCGGAGATCGTCGACCAGATCGTCCCCCCACTCGGAGCTGTCACCAGCGAGTTGGAACGCACTGCAGGACGGTCCGTCGACGAGGTCTCCGGTGCCGTAGGGAGCACAGCTTCGGACCTCGACCGTTCCGTTGCGGACGCTATGACCGGAGAACCCGGCGTGAGTGACGGCATGGCCGGAGAACCCGGCGTGAGCGACGCCATGGCCGGAGAACCCGGCGTGAGCGACGCCATGGCCGGAGAACCCGGCGTGAGCGACGCCATGGCCGGAGAACAGGTTGTGGCGGAGGCGCCGCAGCACGCGGCCGAGCCCGCCGGAAGCAACGAGGGGACACCGCGTGGCTTCCTGCGCAGACTGAAGCAGGAGCGCAATACCGAGGAGCTATCTCCTTGAGCTCGGCGTCGGAAGGCCCACACGAGAACGCACCGGACATCGAGTTCGTCGCTACGGTCAAAGCCGAACACCTTCGATTCCGACAGGTGCCGAGGACTGATATCCGCTTCAGCGGAACACCGAGCTACGAGTCGTCCACGGTGAGCAGGCGCAGGAATCTTCCCGATCGGGTGGCGGCTGACGTCGACTATTACGATGTGCGAGTCGACTACAGACTCATAAACCGGCTTAGAGACAGTGGTGCTCCGCCACAGCCTCCTCACCCCCACCTTTGAGCAGAACCTGACCCGAAGAAGCTGCGCGGCCGTTCAGCTCTTGATCTTGCTGGATCTGGTAGCGTCCGCGGTCACTTCCGAATGGGGGTACTGAATCAGCGCCAGCGCATTGCGGCGCTGACGCGCATGGCGGGATCAGGTCATCGACAACGTGGCGGCCACCGTAGGCCAACGTGCGAACCTTCTCTCTGCGTTGACGGGATATCCGGCCGGCAGCCTCGTGCAAAGTACGTTTCGGCTGGCTCCTGCCTCTGATTACCCTTGGCAGTCTGACCTAGCTTGATACCGCGGCAGCCCAAACTTTGCGAGCGAAGTGACCATCGGGGAGCGCGTAGGTGCCCGCACCGGTGACCAGATAGCAGGCCTTGGTCGGTGATCGCCAGAGGAATACTCCGGCTGCAGGTTGTCGGACCCGCCATCGGCTGTGGGTCTTCAGCCGATGCTCTAACCGGCTCAGCGGCCCGAGATTGCCGGCCGTGGTCTGGGCAGTCGGCCCGCCCCGGGCGGGTGACAGATACGGGAAGGTGTGGTCTAAATCCACCCGACGTCCGACTCGAGCGGAGTAGGGAAAGCAGCTGGCCGGCATGCGCAGGAACATTGACTCCCGAATCCGCCGCGGTATCTCGTAGCCATCCGTCGGCGCTGTGTCGGCTGGATCGACTACCGGCTGCACCGTGACGTCGCATGCCGTCTGGGCGAAGAAGCGTTGCACCTGGCCCAAGGTCAACGGGCCGACATCCTCCAGCCGGGCCACGCCACCACAGCCTCCGCTCCTCTGGGTGGTCGGATGGGCCAATAAGGCCTCCTGGCTGAGATGAATGTGCAACACCGCCCGAGGCCGAAGCCGGCGATGATCTAGCCCCGTGGGACGGATCACCAGCTCACCTCCATCGTGAGCCGGACCGTCTACCCAGCGGCCCGGCGCCCTGCCAGCCGAGTGAAGCTCTTGGCCGCTCACAGGACCAGACGCCAATAGCGGATCGGCACGGTCGTCGTAGTCAAACAGGTCGGACTCCCAATGCTCAGCGCATGGCTTTGTCGACCGATCTGGTGCGGGGTCCGGTTCGTTGTCGATGGGCTCGCCGGACCGCTGGGGCTCGGAAGGATGTAGCTCGTCGCGGAAGTCCCACAGCAGGTGCAATGCCACCGCCGGCTGGGCCAGAACCCCGATGGCTTTGGAGCGTCGCACATCCGCCGAGTCAAAATCACCTCGCAGCCGCAAGATCTCCGCGAGCCGATTCACCGTAGCCATGAACCAGATCACGTCTCCGGCATTGGCGCGCGCGATCAAGAGCTTGAGTCCGGACTGCTCGGTGCTCCGCGCACGAACGAATCGCTCCGCCTCCCAGATCTTGGCTTGCTCATCGGCGGCCTTCGGATCTGCCTCGATGATCTTGGCCGAGAGCAGCAGCTCGCACCGATTCCAAGGCAATCCGACGATCGCCTGGGCCACCGCAGCATCGACCTGCTTCGCTGCGTCGACACTGAGATGACGGGTGGCCTGAGCTACCTTGCGCGCGCGCCAGGCACGGATCTGGCCGGCCTTGATCAGCTGCCACAGCTCCGGCATCCGATGTCGCAGATCCAGCGCGTCGGCCACAAACGCTCTCGCCGATCCGGTCGTCGTCTCCATCCGAGCGCCCAACTCAGCGACGGCGAACTCCAACACCTCCGGCGTGCCTTCCCCGCCGAGGATCCAAGCCCGCTCCGCACCGGGCAGCGCTCGCTCGGCGACGGATTGGCTTGCCGGATGGTGCAGATCGGCCCAGTGCGCGGCCAACTCGAGGAGGTGACACTCCTGCTCCGTCACCAGCCGGTGCGCACTCGACACCAGCGACATCGTCGCCGCCGCGTCGAGCTCGCCTGGCTCACTATCGAACATACGTTCACCCTAGG
>DATFQP010000057.1:0-2232 GCA_035264145.1 Propionibacteriaceae bacterium | reverse complement strand
TCCGCCTTGTACCGGCTGCTGCGTGCGGTGGCCGATCTGGGGCTGTTCACGGAGTTGGCCGACCGTCAGTTCGAACTCGCGCCGTTGGGTGAGTTGCTCCGCGACGAGGTGGAAGGCTCGCTACGAGGTTGGGCCACCATGGTCGGGATGCCTTTCGCTCGAGACTCCTGGACCGACTTGTACATGAGCGTGAAGACTGGGGAGCCAGCGTTCGAGCGGGTTCACCGAGAAGACCTGTTCAGCTACCTGGCGAAACACCCCGACGATGCAGCCATCTTCAACGAGGCTATGAGGTTCGTCTCGACGGGAGTCTTGACCGGTCTTGTGGAGGCGTACGACTTCAGCCGCTTCCGGACCATCGTTGATGTCGGCGGGGGCACGGGGGCCTTGCTCGCGGCGATCCTGCAGGCCAACCCAGAGACCAGAGGGGTACTGGTGGACCGCCCCGACGTACTGTCCGGCGCTGCGCCGGTGCTTCGAGCCGCAGGTGTCATTGAGCGTGTCGAGACTGTGGCCGGTGACTTTTTCCAGGCGGTCCCCGAGGCCGGGGACCTGTATGTGCTCAGCAACATCATCCATGACTGGGGTGATGCGGATGCGGTGCGGATCCTCCAAGCCTGCCATCAGGCCATGCCAGACCACGGGCGGCTGCTTATCGTGGAACTGGTGCTTCCCGATGGAGTGGAGCCGTCGATGGCCAAACTGGCCGACCTGGAGATGCTGGCTCTGACCCCCGGCGGGCGTCAACGCACCATCTCCGAATACGCCGGATTATTGGAGCAGGCGGGGCTGCGGCTCACCGACGCTGTCGCCGCAACTTCAGGCGGTTCCGCCAGCTACGTCGAAGCCCGTCCCGAAGCTTGACGCACCGGCATGCCTTTACCGTGTCTTCGCAATTGAGCATGGTTCTGGTTCAGCCGCGGTAGGCGCGGTCTCCTGAGGCGGCGAGCAGGATGCGCAGCCGGTAGTGGTTGAAATCTCGGAATCCGTGGGCGAGCCGGCGGACTATTTCGATGATCAAGTTGAATCTCCTATGTGTTGTCAAGCCGCCAGGAGCGTGTCTGAGGCGGCGTTGAGGTGGCGGTAGATCTGGCGGGCAAGGTAGCGCTTGAGGCAGCGGCGGATCTCTCGGAGGGTGCGTCCTTCGGCGGTTCGTTTCTCGACGTAGGCGCGTGTGGCGGGGTCTATGCGCATGCGGGTTACCACGGCCATGTGCAGGGCGCGGTTCAACCGGCGGTCGCCGCCGCGGTTGATCCGGTGGCGGACGGTGTTTCCAGACGAGGCCGGGATCGGGTTCACGCCGGCGAGACTGGCGAATGCGGCTTCGGACCGGACCCGTCCGGGATGGGACCATGCGGCGAGCGTGACTGCCGCGGTGACAGGTCCGATGCCGGGTTGGTCAAGGAGCTTGCGCGCGGGGCTGGAGTTGAGGAGTGCGGTCATCTGCTTGGCGTTTGAGGCGATCTCCTGGTCGGCAGCGAGCACTCGCTTCGCGAGTCGGACTGCCTCGGCTCGGGCAACTCTGGTCGCGAGCGCTTCCTCGCGAGTGCGCCATGCGGCGACCAGGGCGATCTGGCCGCCGGTGAGTGCCCTGCGGGCGTCGACGCCCAGCTCGGCCACGCGCAGCAAGGCGGTCAAAGCGTTGATCGCAGCGGTCCGTTCCACGCTGATGTGATCGCGCGAAGCGATGAGGACTCGCACCGCGGCGCGCACGCCGTCGTCGGTTCGAGGCCGACGCAGCTGCGCCACGTCGAGAGGCAGAACGGCCTGTGCGATGCGGCAGGCATCGAGGGGATCGGACTTGCCGACGCCGCGGTTGGCCCGCGCGTTCATCCGAGCAGCCTCTGCGACGGAGTATCCCGCGTCGGCTGCGGCACGGGCCAGGCGGGCGCCGTAGGTGCCTACTCCCTCGACAACCCACAAGGTGTCCAGGTCACCACCGGTGCGGCGAGCAACCCAGTCGATAGCGCGCAGGAGTCCTGCGCCAGTTGCTGGGAACTGTCCCTCATCGAGGACCTCGCCAGTGGGACAGGCCAAGATGGCCAAGGCGTGATTGCGGGCGTGGGCATCAACGCCGATAACGAACGGGTGGGTGTGCGCGACCATCGACATGGGTGATCGACGTTCCTTCCTCGTAGTGGGACATGGTGTGCCGGTCACCAAGCGGCCGGCGCCGGTCCGGGAAGAGGTCACGTCGGGGCATATCTGTGATGGGCCACGACCCCTTGGGGT
>DATFQP010000056.1:0-17510 GCA_035264145.1 Propionibacteriaceae bacterium | reverse complement strand
CATCCGAACGGATGCCGTATTCCGTCGATGCGCGGTTGCACCGAGGTCGCGGACCGAGCCCCCATGCGGAATCGAACCGCAGACCTTCTCCTTACCATGGAGACGCTCTGCCTGCTGAGCTATAGGGGCCGTCTGGACGCCGCTGACGGGTCGTGCCGACCCACCAAGATACACAGCGCGCAGAGGGTGCGCGAATCGCTTCCCCTGGCCGTGCCGAGGTGACGGGTGGCTGATCGCTAGCGAGATCTGTGGTTACCCGAAGCCCATGCCAGTGACTCCAGCGGCCCCCGCGCCGGGCGCCACCCGACCCTTGTCTCGGTACGCATCGCAGCGGACGCAGACCTGATAGCGGTCGCCTGTTTCGGGGTTCTCGCGATCTTCCCAGGCATGAAGCCGGAGTCGACACCTCAGAGCTTTGGCCACCTTCGGATTCTCCTCTGGTTCAGGCTCGGTGGGAAGCCACAATCGTCAGGACGGTCGAGGGATCTGTTCAGCCCGGCGGGCGGTCAGGGGACGACGACAAGACTCAGCGCCACATGGTGCTCAACCGGCGCCCTCAGTAGGTGGCTCGACCTCCGCTGATGTCGTAGACGGCTCCGGTGGAGAAGCTGACGCGTTCGGAGCAGAGGAATGCGACCAGCTCGGCGACCTCCTCCGGCCGACCGATCCGTTTCATGGGTATGAGGCTGGTGAGATGCGCCAGCACCTCCGGCGACGTCGTGTCGTTCATCGGCGTGGCGATGACCGCGGGCGCAATGACGTTCACCAGCACGCCGGTGGTGGCCAGTTCCTTGCCTGCGGATTTGCTCAGTCCGATGACCGCGGCCTTGGACGCAGAGTAGATGGACAGGTTGGGGTTGCCGTCCTTGCCGGCCATGCTGGCAAAGTTCACCACTCGACCCCAGCCTCGATCGACCATGCCGGGGACGCACGCGCGCATCATGTTCACCGTGCCGATCACGTTGACATCCAGCACACGGCGCCACTCCGCGACGGTGGTCTCCAGCAGCGGCTCGTTGGGGCCCACGATCCCGGCCGAGTTGACCAGCACGTCGACCGGTCCGATCTCCTTGGCCACCTGCTGCACGGCTTCCTCGTCGGTGACGTCGGCAGTCACGTCGGCGCCGCTGAGGTCGAGCGTGATCACGGTCAGCCCCTCAGCGCGGAGCCGCTCGGCGGTGGCCGCGCCGAGTCCACTCCCGCCGCCGGTCACAAGTGCGGTCCTCGTGGTTGTCATCTCTCTCCTCTGAAGGTGGGTGTCGTTGTGCCTGGCCAGGGTGCGCCCGATCCGTCGATCGATGCGAGTCACGACTACCACCGTCTTCGCCGACACGGCAACCTCGCTCACTTCCGCGGTTGCCCGGTCGTCAGATCTGACGCCGTGTTGGCGATCGCGCTCTGTGGCCGCCGTGAGGTCCCATGTGGCACACCCCGCCGCATCCAGGCTCGGTGTATGCAGGCGGGCGTACGCGGACGTGTGCGTAGGTCAGGATTGATCGTGCCACTGCCCATCGCAGACTGACCACCCACCGACCGCCGCGGCTGCGCGCCGCCAACCTCTCTGGAGTACTCCATGTACCTGATGCGCATCGGCGCACCTGGCGCCGAAATGCCGGTCGCCCGCATCGACGACCAGTCCTACGTCGACCTGTCTGACATCGTCGACGACTTCAATGAGGGGTTCTTCGGTGGTGGCGGGCTGGACCGCATTCGGCCGATAGTTGCGGAGCGGGCGGTCGCCGGCCGGGTGTTCCGGTTCGCCGGGCAGCGGGTGGGGGCGCCGATCGCCCGACCACATCAGATTTTGTGTATCGGCCTGAACTACCGAGACCATGCCGCCGAGACCGGTCAGGCAGTACCCGACGAGCCGATCCTGTTCACCAAGTCACCGAATACGCTGATCGGGCCCTACGACGACGTACGGATTCCCCGCGGGTCGACCAAGCCGGACTGGGAGGTGGAGCTCGGTGTCGTGGTCGGCCGGCGGACAAGCTATCTGGAGTCAGCCGAGGCGGCCCGCGATGCGATCGCCGGCTACCTGGTCGTCAACGACGTCAGCGAGCGGGCGTTCCAGACCGAGCGAGGAGGTCAGTGGAGCAAGGGCAAGTCCGCCGAGACCTTCAACCCGGCTGGGCCGTGGCTGGTCACCCCGGACGAAATCGACGACGTCCGCGCGCTGGACATGTGGCTGAACGTCAACGGCCTCCGCCGGCAGACCGGCAACACCAAGACGATGGTCTTCGACCCGTACTTCGTCGTGTACTACCTGAGTCAGTTCCTCGTCCTGGAGCCCGGTGACCTGATCGACACCGGAACGCCTCCCGGTGTCGGGATGGGCTTCACTCCACCGATCTGGTTGCAGCCGGGCGACGTCATGGAGCTCGGCATCGAGGGTTTGGGCGTGCAGCGGCAGACAGTGCTTGCTCCACGGTGATCGGGACAATGCGGGCGTACGCGTTGACCGGACCCGGCGAGGGTTCGGTGCAGGAGGTGCCGGCCCCGGTTGCCACGCCAGGTGAGGTCGTCGTGGATGTAGAACGGGTCGGTCTCTGCGGCACCGACGTCGAATTCTTCACCGGCGAGATGGCCTATCTCCACTCCGGCCACGCGTCGTATCCGATCCGCCTCGGGCACGAATGGGCCGGCACCGTTACCGCCATCGGAGCCGGGGTGGACCCTGCCTGGCTCAGCCGCAGGGTGATGGGGGACACCATGCTCGGCGATGGCACCTGCCGGCGATGTCGCAGGGGGAACCAGCACGTCTGCGAGCACCGGCAGGAGGTCGGGGTGCGCGGAGACCGAGCGGGTGCGTTGGCAGAGCAGCTGGCCGTACCGGTGTCCTCGTTGCACGCTCTGCCGAACGCCGTGGACGCAGCGCTTGGCGCATTGGTCGAGCCGGGCGGGAACTCCCTTCGCGCTGCAGGAGCTGCCGCACTTGAGCCGGGCGACCGGGCTTTGGTGCTCGGCCCGGGAACCATCGGTTTGCTGACCGCCATGTTCGCGCGTACGGAAGGAGCCGATGTCCACCTGATCGGGCGCAGCGACGAGTCGCTCGCATTCGCCCGAACTCTGGGGTTCGACAACGTCTGGACGGAGGACAACCCTCCGGACCTGCCCTTCGACGCGGTTATCGATGCCTCCAATGCGGTACACCTCCCAGCTCTAGCCCTGGACGTGGTCGAGCCGGCCGGACGGGTGGTCTATATCGGTCTGGCCGGCCACCCCAGCCTGATCGACACCCGCACGCTAGCCCTGAAGGACGTCACCGCAGTCGGGATCCTGTCGGCTTCCCCAGGACTGGACGACACGATCGCCGCATACGCGCGCGGTGCGGTCAACCCCCGCCCACTCATCGCCGCCACCGTCGGGCTCCATCAGGTCAGCGCCGTACTCGACGGCCAACGGCCGCCGGGCGCTGGTCCCGGGCCCAAGATCCACGTCGACCCACGACTCAGCTGAGAGGATCCAGAGATGACTGATTTCGAGGGCCTCGTCGCCGTTGTTACCGGCGGCGCGAGCGGGATCGGCGCAGCCACCGCCCGCCTGCTCCAATCGCGCGGTGCGCGGGTCGCCGCCCTAGACCCGAACACCGATGGCGTCCCCGACGGAGTGTTGCCGCTGCGCTGCGACGTCACCGAAACCGCTGCCGTGGACGAGGCAATCGCCACTGTCGCGGATCGACTCGGTGCCCTCGACGTGCTGGTGAACAATGCCGGCATCAGTGCGGTCGGCGACGTCGCCAGCAACAACGATGCCGAATGGGCCAGGGTGCTGGACGTCAACGTCACCGGGATCGCGCGCGTCACCCGGGCGGCACTCCCCCATCTGCGACGCTCACCGAATGCAGTCGTGGTGAATACCTGTTCGGCGGCCGCTTTCGTCGGTCTGCGGCAACGGGCCCTCTACGCCGCCAGCAAGGGGGCGGTCCTCGCGCTCACCTTGGCGATGGCCGCTGATCACGTGACCGAGGGCATCCGGGTCAACGCCGTGGCGCCCGGCACCGCCGACACCCCTTGGGTCGGCCGACTGCTCGATGCCGCCGACGACCCTGAAGCCGCCGCTGAAGCACTGCGCAGGCGCCAGCCCCTCGGGCGCCTGGTCACCGCGGACGAGGTTGCGTACGCGATCGCCTCCGTGGCCTCCCCGCTGGCCGCCTCGACCACCGGCACGATCCTGCAGGTCGATGGCGGCATGGCCAGCCTGCGGCTTTAGCCGGAGGACAACGAGCCGCCAACGCAGCGGTGTCTCGACTGTCCACTTGGTCGGCTCGGCAGGCGCTCACCACCACGTCCAAGGCTGATGTCCTTCGAGCGGGGCTAGGTCAAGTACGGGTCGGCCCAGGCGCTGACGATTCGGGCGGCCCTCTTCGCCTGATTTCTTTCGGTGAGGAGGTGGTCGGCCCCTTCCAGCGACACGAAGCTGCGCGGGTGCCGCGCCGCTCGAAAGATCTGACTTGCGTTCGCGATGCCAACAGTGTTGTCGGTGGGTGAATGCATCACGAGCAGCGCCCTGCGCAGCGTGCGGATCCGCCCATGCAGATCCGCCGATCGGACATCCTCGATGAAATGCCGCCTGAGCGTCAGTGCTTTGCCCCCGATCAGGAACGGCGCCTCCCCTTCTTCGAGGGTGCGTTCGACAAGGGCGTCGTAGTTGTGCTCGACGTGGGCTGGCTCGTACGGGGCTCCGATGCTCACCACGGCACGCACACCGTCGACCAGGTGCGCCGCGGCAATGACTGCCGAGCCGCCGAAGGAGTGACCGACAAGCAGCCGGACGCTACGTCCGGACCCTTCCATAAACCTCACCGCTTGAGCGGTGTCCTCTACCTTGTGCGAGAACGAGCCGTCGCCCCAGTCGCCTTCCGAGTCGCCGAGTCCAAGGTTGTCGAAGCGGAGCATGCCGATGCCCTCCCTGGCCAGCTGCTTGCAGATGCGGCTCGCTGCAGGAGAGTCTTTTCCCAGGGTGAATCCGTGGGCAAAGACGCCCCAACCCCTGACGGTTCTAGCCGGACGGTCGATGAGGCCCGCTAGCCGTGGTCCGCTCGTACTCGGGAACCAGACCCGTTCGGCCACGAGCGACATCGTGACACACGGCGTAAATCCACCCCTTTCGGGTCAGGCGGCGTGGGCGTCGCGGGCGAGCAGGTTACTAAGCCAGGCCCGTTCCGCCCGGCTGGTGGCGCCGGTTATGACGAACATCCCACGGCGGTAAGGGTCGGCGATCTCCCGCGCGCGCAGCGGCCGGTCACCGTCGTAGAAGAAGCTGGCCGGCTGCTCCAGGAAAGCGAGGCGACGCCGCAGCACTGCCTGCCGGTCACGGTCATCGGGCAGCAGGGCGAGGAAGGCGAGGATCGTGAGGAACCGGGTCAGGTCGGTGATCTCGACCTCGGCCGGCTTCCGCAGCCTCCTCAGCAGCTCCGACCGTCCGGCATCCGTCAGCTGCAGCACCTGCCGCCGCGCGGCCGCCTTGCCCGGCTCGGCGTGACGTGTCAGCCACCCATCGCGGACCATGCGGTTGATCGCGGGATAGAGGCTGCCGTCACTGACCGGTCGGGTGTAGCCGGTCAGCTGCGCCACCCGGCGGCGCAGTTCGTAGCCGTGCAATGGACCCTCGGCAAGGAACCCCAGGATTGCCAGTTCCAGCATGACCCGGACCGTACCTCGAACCGATCACCGATACAACGATTCGAGGTATACACTCCGACCAGTTTTGTGGCGCTCCAGGTTTCCAAGGGTGTGGTCATGACTGCTCGCGACGACTCCTCACCTCTTCCGACGGTTGCGTCTGCCGGCCGGGCTCGAGCCGGTGGTGCGGCCGTCTCCACGTCTTTGGTGTTGACGCTGGCCTTGCAGAGCGCGGTGCCGCCGTTCGCGACCGACATGTACACCCCGGCCTTCCCGCAGGTGACGGCCGACCTGGCCACCTCGGCGTCGCTGGTCGGTCTGACCTTGACCACGTTCTTCCTTGGTATGGCGTTGGGACAGCTGCTCGGTGGACCGCTGTCAGACCAGCGCGGCCGGCGGATGCCGATGATCGTCGGCGGGCTGATCTGCACCCTCGGCGCTGTCGGCTGTGCGTTGGCCCCGTCGATCGGGTTCCTGGTGGCGTCCCGGATCGTGCAGGGGTTCGGCGGCGGCCTGGCGGCGGTGGTCGCCCGAGCCGTCGTGGTGGACGTCGCGAAGGGCGACCTGCTGGCCAAGGTGATGTCGATCATGATGGCTATCGGGGGGTTGGCGCCGATGGTCGCCCCCGTGGTCGGCGCGGTGGTGCTCACGTTTGGTGGGACCTGGCGAACCGTGTTCTGGTGTCTGGTCGGCTTCGGGTTGCTGATGATGATCACCGCCATCGTGCTCGTGCCCGAGTCCCTGCCACGGGAACGTCGTCACGGCGGCGGTCTGCGTCAGTTCACATCAGGGCTGAGCCAGGTGCTGCGGATCCGGTTGTTCGTCGGCTACATGCTGACGGCGGTGTTGTCCGGCTTCACGATGATGGCCTACATCGCGAACTCCTCCTACGTGCTGCAGGAGCAGAAGGGCCTCCGGCCCTTGCCGTTCGCGCTGTTCTTCGCCTCCACCGCCCTGGCCCAGGTTCTGCTGTCGGTCATCAACGCCAGGATCGTCGGACGCTTCCAGCCGCGGACCCTGATCGGGTTCGGGCTCACCATCTCCACCCTCGCCGTCGCGGCCCTGACCGTGGGCGTATTCGCTCTCGACACCCCGCTGCTGCTCACCTGCGCCGGGTTCCTGGTCCTGATGGCGGTGCAGGGGCTCATCTTCGGTAACGCCAGCGCGCTGGCCGCTGACCAGGCCCGGCAGGTCGCCGGCGCCGCTTCCGCCGTCCTCGGCGTCGCCCAAGCAGTGGCGATGGCTGTCGCCGCCCCTCTCGCCAGCTCCGGCGGCGCCACCACCGCTGTTCCGATGATCTGGGTCATGATCGTCGGTATCGTCGGCTCCCTGTTCAGCTTCCTTGTTCTCGCGCGAACCCGATCCAACACGGCGTGAGCCGGTCGCATTAGGTTTCTTTCCAGGTAAGGAGCTCCAGCCGTGCATCGATACCTTGTCGTGGCGAATCAGACGCTTTGCGGCCAGGAACTGCTGGACGCGATCCGCGATCGAATGACGCGGGGTCCCGCTGAGTTCTGGGTCCTCGCGCCGGCCACGCCCACCACGCATCTCATCGCCGATTTTGGCGCACTCAGCGGCGCCTTCCCCGTCGACTCCACCGTGATGCCGACTGCGGCCGAGGTCCGCGATGAGGGCCTCGCCGTGGCCAAGTCCAACCTCGACGCCAACCTGAGCCGCCTACGAGAGATCGGCGCGACCGTCGACGGTGCTGTCGGCGACCCCAACCCGATGGTCGCCATCGAGAAGGCCGTCGCGGAGCAGCAGTTCGACGAGATCATTCTTTCGACCCTGCCGCCAGGCATCTCGCGCTGGCTCGCCATGGATCTACCACACCGCATCCGGCGCAAAACCAGCGTCCCGCTGGCAGTCATCACCGCACCCAAATAGCGCCGCGGCGGTTGTCGTCTCGCCCCAGATAGTGCCGCGGTTGTCGTCCCGCTAAGCAGAGTGATCGGAGGTTACTGTGAGCCGCATTGGCACCAGGTCGTACTCACGCACTTCGACGTTGATGAGTCGACAATGAGGGCGGTCGTACTCGACGCACCGGGACCACCCGACGCGCTCCACATCCGCGACATCCCCGTCCCCACACCACGGCCGGGAGAGGTGTTGATCAAGGTCGCCGCGTTCGGGTTGAACCGTTCCGAGTTGCACACCCGTCTGGGCCTCGCCGTCGGAGTCACGTTTCCGCGGGTGCTCGGGATCGAGGCGGTGGGTACGGTGGCCGCCTGTCCGAACGGTGAGTTCCCCCCTGGCCAGCAGGTAGCGACGCTGATGGGCGGCATGGGTCGGACCTTCGACGGAGGATACGCCGACTACACATGCGTGCCGGCCCGGCAGGTCGTGCCGTTCACCAGCAGCCTCGACTGGGCGACATTGGGCGCTGTCCCCGAGATGCTCCAGACCGCACATGGCTCCCTCACCATCGGGCTCGATGCCCAATCGGGACAATCCCTGCTGATCCGCGGGGGCACCTCCTCGGTAGGCATGGCGAGCGCCGGGTTGGCCAAGCGTCTCGGCTTGACCGTCCTGTCGACCACCCGAAGCCCGGCTAAAACGGAAGCATTGACAGCGATTGGCGTCGACCATGTGCTGATCGACGACGGCAGTCTCGCCCATCGAGTCCGAGAGATCCTGCCCGCCGGTGTGGACGGCGCTCTCGAACTCGTGGGAACCCCTACGCTGCCCGACACGTTGGCGGCGACACGGGTGCACGGCGTGGTGTGCTTCACCGGGATGCTGTCCAACCAGTGGACCGTTCCCGACTTCTACCCGATCGACTACATCCCTCGCGGGGTTCGGCTCACCGCCTACACCGGCGAAGCAACGGATCTACCCGCGAAGGTACTTCAGGCCTTTCTCGACGCAGTCGCTGCCGGTGACGCGGTCGTTCCTCTGCACCGCGTATACCAGCTCGATGACATTCGGCAGGCCCATGCCGAATTGGAAGCCGGCACCACGACCGGCAAGATTGTCGTCCTCACCGAACCGGCACAGCGGCGAAGCAATCTCGACGGCAGCGATGGACTTCGGACCTCGGTGACCAGGCCGCACGGAGAACCTCCAGCAGGTGCGCAAGCATGAGGCCATGGCCCACCTGCGCTGCGACTTCTTCTCCGACACCCTTGGTCTGAGCACCTCAATGACCGTCATCCTGCCTCAGCCGACACAGAACCAGATCGGAATGGCGGGGAAGGCCAGCGAGGGACCGCCTCCGGTGCTGTACCTGCTGCACGGATTGAGCGACGACGACACGATCTGGCTGCGTCGAACATCGATCGAGCGCTATGTCGCCGAGCTGGGCTGGGCCGTCGTCATGCCGCAGGTCCACCGGAGCTTCTACACCGACGAGGTCTACGGCGGCCGCTTTTGGACATTCGTCAGCGAGGAGCTGCCGGAGATCGTCTCGCGGTTCTTCCGGGTGTCGACGACGCGCGCTGACACGTTCGTTGCTGGCCTGTCTATGGGTGGGTACGGGGCGATGAAGTTGGCCCTGCGACAGCCGGACCGGTTCGCTGGGGCGGCCAGTCTTTCCGGTGTGCTCGACCTCAAAGCGAGGATCGCCTCTGGCCGGGAGAGCCCCGAGGATCCCGCGATGTTTACTCGGGTCCTCGGCCCGGGCACCGGGCTTGCCGCTAACGACGACCTGTTGGACCTGGTCCGCCGGGCTGATCCTGGGTCGCTGCCTGCGCTGTATGTCTGCTGCGGGACGGAGGACCCCCTGCTGCCCGACAACCACACTTTCGTCGCCGCCTGCTCCGACGCGGGGGTGCCAATAGCGACATCCTGGAGCCAAGGTGCCCACGACTGGGGCTACTGGGACGAGCAGATTGTGGCGGTGCTCGACCACTTCACCCGCGGGCAAGGAGAATCCAGATGACCGCTCTCGTCACCCCCGACACCGCGAGCGGCCACGGCAACCCGGCCGACCACTTGTGGATGCACTTCACCCGGATGGGCAACTACGCCGACAAGCCGGTGCCGATCGTGGAGCGCGGTGAGGGCGCCTACATCTATGACGCGGCAGGCCGCCGCTATCTCGACGCGTTGTCCGCCCTGTTTGTCGTGCAAGCCGGGTACGGCCGCGAGGAAATCGCCGCAGCGACCGATCGGCAGACGCGGAAGTTGGCCTACTTCCCGATCTGGTCCTACGCCACACCCCCAGCGATCGAATTGGCCGATCGTCTGGCCGCCATGGCACCCGGAGACCTGAACAAGGTGTTCTTCTCCTCCGGTGGCGGCGAGTCGGTCGAGACAGCGTGGAAGCTCGCCAAGCAGTTCTTCAAGCTGACCGGCAAGCCCACCAAGACCAAGGTGATCAGCCGCGCAGTCGCGTACCACGGCACGACCCAGGGCGCGCTGTCAATCACTGGGGTGCCCGGCTTCAAGCACGCATTCGAGCCCCTGATCCCTGGGACGTTCCGGGTGCCCAACACCGACTTCTACCGGGCGCCGGACCACCTCGTGGACAACGAGAAAGCCTTCGGGCTGTGGGCGGCGAACCGGATAGAGGAAGCCATCCTCGCCGAAGGGCCCGACTCCATCGCGGCAGTGTTCGTCGAGCCGGTACAGAACGCCGGTGGCTCCTTGCCGCCACCAGCCGGCTACTTCGAACGGCTCCGTGAGATCTGTGACACCTACGACGTGCTGCTGGTCTCCGACGAGGTGATCTGTGCGTACGGCCGGCTGGGAACGATGTTCGGCGCAGACAAGTTCGGCTACGTCCCGGACATCATCACCAGCGCTAAAGGTCTCACCTCCGGCTACGCCGCGCTCGGGGCGGCGATCGTCTCCGACAGAGTCTTCGAGCCCTTCTCGCACGGCAACGTGTCGTTCCCGCACGGTTACACCTTCGGCGGCCACCCTGTCGCCTGCGCCGCCGCGCTAGCCAACCTCGACCTGTTCGAATCCGAAGATCTGCTCGGCAACGTGCTTCGCAACGAGAACGCATTCCGGCAGACCCTGGAGAGGTTGCTCGACCTGCCCATCGTCGGCGACGTCCGCGGCAACGGTTACTTCTGGTCCATCGAGCTCGTCAAAGACCAGGCCAACAAGGAACCGTTCAGCCGAGACGATTGCGAGCGGATCCTGCGCGGCGTTATCGCTCCGGGCATGTGGGAGGCGGGAATTTACTGCCGTGCTGATGACCGCGGACAGGCCGTGGTGCAGTTCGCTCCTCCACTGATCTGTGGCCAGCCTGAGTTCGACCAGATCGAGTCCGCCCTTCGATCGGTGCTGACCGACGCCTGGACCAGGCTCTGACGCCGATCAATCACCGCAACGATGGCTCGCGGATGCTTCAGGGAGCCACCCGGGGTGTCGCTGATGAGCCGTAACCGGCGGCGACCCGCTCATCCCGCACGGCGTGGGCGCGATGGAGTAAATCCATCAACTCGTGTTCGTCGCGGATTTGGCGGCGGTACTTCTCGGGCAGACCACGGATGATCTGCTCCTCCTGCAACAGCGCCTCGAACGTCCTCTCCCGAAGCCGCTGGTCGGCTTCATAGCTCAAGTCCAGGTACTGCGTTGCATGCCGTCGGGCGTTGGTGACGGCGTTCTGAGCGCGGCCCTTCGAACTGACCAGGGAGGCGACCACCGTAACCAGCAACGCGCCAATGATGACACTGAGGGAGAGCCCGGTGCTGATTTCGACGACGTCGACCGGTTCACCGCCGTTGATGAACGGCACGTTGTTCTCGTGCAGCGCGTGCAGGATGAGCTTGATCCCGATGAAGCCGAGGATGGCTGCCAGCCCGTAGCTGAGGTAGATGAGCCGGTCCAGCAGCCCGTCGATCAGAAAGAAGAGCTGCCGCAAGCCCAGCAGGGAGAACACGGTGGCCGTGAAGACGATGTAGACGTTCTCGGTGAGGCCGTATATGGCGGGAATCGAATCGAGCGCGAACAAGATGTCGGTGCCGGCGATGGCGGCCATGACGAGCACCATCGGTGTCAGGACTTTCCTGTTGTTCTCGACGGTGAGGAGTTTGTCGCCGTCGTAGCGGTCGGTGGTGTGGAAAAGCTTCTGGGCGATCCGAACCATGATGTTGTCACCGCTATGGCTGTCCTCGCCTTCGGGTTTGAGCATGTGGCCGGCGGTGAGAAGCAGGATCAGGCCGAACAGGTAGAACACCCACGAGAAGGTGTTGATCAACGCGGCACCCAGGAATATGAACCCAGTCCGGGCAATGATGGAGAATACGATTCCGAACAGCAGCACCTTCTGTTGGTCTGCTCGCGGCACCGCGAAGCTGGTCATGATGATGAGGAAGACGAACAGGTTGTCGACCGAGAGTGCCTTCTCCGTCACATAGCCGGCGAAGTACTCCGTTCCCATCGACGGACCACCAAGGGTCCACATGCCCAGCCCGAAGAGGATCGCAATCCCTACGTAGACCGCGGACCATACGGCCGCCTCCCTCAGCGTCGGCGTATGGGCCTTGCGGACGTGAAAGACGTAGTCGAACAGCAGCAGCCCCATGATGCCGATCACGGTCAACAGCCATACGTACCCGGGAGCGCCCATGCTGCTCGGCCTCCTGTCAAGAAAGCTCGGAAGGTTTACTCCCCATTGTCCGGGTCGCGGCTTGCCGAGACATCATTGGCCTTTAGCTCGATGTGCCGCCGATATGGGAAGTCGCCATCATCCCGTGCTCGCACCGAAGGCGAGTCCCAGCAGGTAGGTGGCCGCTGCGGCGCCGTAGCCGATGCCGAGCTGACGGAGGGCGCGCTTGAGCGGTGAGGCGCCGGAGAGGATGCCCACCACCGCACCAGTGCCGAGCAGCGTCATGCCGACGAGCACCGCTGCGACGATCACCGCTGTCCAGTCGGTGGCACCGAAGAGGTACGGCAGCACCGGTATCAGTGCTCCTGAGGCGAAGAAGCAGAAGCTGGAGATCGCCGCGCTCCAGGCGGACCCGACTGCCTCGTGCGGATCGACCTGGGCAGTCTCCGGGGCGTCGGAGTCCAGGTGCAGGGTGGCCAGCACGGTTCGGGCATGCTCCTCGGCCTGGGATGGGTCCATCCCCCGTGCCCGATAGACCAGCGCGAGCTCGTTGGCGTCCACATCCAGATGGGGCAGCGCCAACTGGGACTGCGGATCCGGGTGGGTGGACTGCAGCAACTCTCGCTGCGAGCGTACTGACACGTACTCACCGGCGCCCATCGACAACGCTCCGGCCAAGAGGCCCGCCACGCCGGTGTATAAGACAGTTCGCGTGTCGACACCGGTCGCGCCGACGCCGAGAACCAGTGCCAGGTTGCTGACCAGGCCGTCGTTGGCGCCGAACACCGCCGCCCGGAACGCGCCGGACAGTTGCTCGCGGCCGCGCGCCGCCAGGCCTCGCAGCACCTCGCCGTGGATCCGCTCGTCGGCTGCCATTGTCGGGCTGGCATCGACGTCGGTTTCGTACGGGGACCGACCCTCCGCGCGCTGCATCAGGGCGAGCACGAAGACGGTGCCGAAGTGTCTGGCCAGAAAGACCATCAGCCGAGTACGGACACTGCTGCGGCGTGGCGGCCCGGCGTCATCGCCGAGCAGGTCCAGCCAATGCGACTCGTGCCGCTTCTCCGCGTCAGCCAGCGCGAGCAATATCTCGCGTTCCTCACCCGTCCTGCGCTCGCCGAGTTCCCGGTATCCGGCGGCCTCGGCGCGCTCGTCGGCCAGGTGCTGCCGCCAGCGGCGAATCTGACGGGCAGTGCGGCGCTCGGCGGTTGGAAAGGTCACCTCTAAATCATGGCAATTAGCGGCTCGGCGGGTGGTGTTCGGCTGATGAGCAACACCGATCTGGTTAGCGCTCCCTCCCTGGTAAGACCAGCGTGGATACGCCGGACATCCCACCGCCGCCGCGAGATCCACGCTAATGTGGCGCGTCCACCTGGTCCCTCGTGGAGGATCCCGTGCTGCGTCGTTTGCTGCTAATCCTCGTCTTTGCCGTCGGCCTCACCGGCCCCGGCGTCGTCGCCGAGCAGTCCGCCGATGCCTCGGTCACCCGCCACGTGCCCACGCGGTCCGAGCGGGCGGTGCATTCAGTCACTGCCGACGCCACCGTCGCCCTTAGCCGGCCGGCGACGAGTGTTGCGACGTATTGGAAGGGCAACGCAGACGCGCGTGTCACGGTTGCCTTCTCCTCTGATGGTGTGCACTTCGGGACGCCCCAATCCGCGGGGCGCGACGAGATGGGTGAGCAGCGCAAGAACGGAACGACGTACGGCGCTCTGCTGTCGGCGCCTGGAGCTGTTGCGGTGCGAGTGACTACCGACCGACCGCTGGCGCGGGTGACGGTCCTCGGACTCTCCGACGGAGTCACCACCACCGCCGAGGAATCGACGCCGGCCGTAGCAAGCGCTGCCACAGCCCAGCCTTCGATCGTCTCGCGCGGAGGTTGGGGGGCAGACCCGGCGTACATGACCTGGGCGCCGCAGTTCTATGCGACCAAGAAGCTCATCGTGCACCACACGGCGACCAGCGACACCTACGCCGACCGAACCGGGGCCGAGGCCCAGATCAGGTCGATCTACTACTACCACTCGGTTACCCAGGGCTGGGGTGACATCGGCTACAACTTCCTGATCGACAAATTCGGGACAATCTATGAGGGCCGCTACTCCCGCGACTACGCCGGCGCCAATCCCAGTGGCGACGACGTAGCCGGTCGGGGGGTTACAGCTGCACACACCGCGGGATGGAACTCCGGAACCGTCGGCGTGGCACTGCTCGGCACGCTAACCTCCCACGACGCCACCCCAGCCGCGCGCAATGCGCTCACCCGGCTGCTGGCCTGGGAAGCGAGCCGTAATGGCATCAACCCGGAGGCCACCGAGACATTCGTCAACCCGGTCAGTGGTGCGACGATCACCCGCCCGAACATCGCAGGGCACCGCGACTACGCCGCCACAGCCTGCCCCGGTGACACCTTCTACCCGACGCTGCCTGGGCTCCGGCGTGACGTCGCTGCCCTGATCGCGGGCAGCGCACCCGCACCCGATACCACACCACCGTCCGCACCCACTGGGTTGACGGCCGTCCCAGGCCGAAACAAGGTCACCCTCAACTGGAACGCGCCGGTCGACAGGGACGTGAGCAACTATCAGGTCTGGTTCAGAAGCGCGACGACCGGTTTCACACAGGCGGGTGCACCTACAGGCACGTCCTTCACGGTCGGATCCCTCTCACGGCGTACGACGTACGACTTCCAAGTGCGCGCTGTCGATACCTCGGGCAACATAGGTCCCTTCAGCACCACCGTCTCCGCACGCACCAGTTGAGCCGCGTGTCGTCGTCGACTCCACGAACAGATTCGACCGAGTTGGGCACAGTCCGAGTCGGCAGGGCGTCCGTCAATGTCTCGGCCAGAGTCGCTGCCCGCCGGTGTCGGCCGGCGTCCTGCAGCCCTCGGAGTCGCCTGCAGACAGCCGGCCAACGCATGATCCAGCAGCACTCGCCACCAGGTCTCGTCTTTCGGTCGATCGGAGCCACGCGACGATCTCGGGCTTGTTGAACAGGGAGCGCAGCCCGGACGCAACCGTGAACGCGACGGAGCTGGGTGGCAGGCGATCCGGCGGATCGATTGTCTCAACTCCGGGAGCGGCGAGGGTGGTGGTCGCGTTGAGGGCGCGAAGAGTTCGCGGGCGATGTAGCGCTTGAGGCACCGCGGGATCTCGCGGCTGGCCTTGCCCTCGGCTCTGCGGCGTGCGATGTAGTGCCTGGTGGTTGGGCAGCACCGCGTGCGGCGTGAGGGCGATGGTGTGGATCGCCCTGTTCAAGCTCCGGTCGCCGCCGCGGTTGAGCCGGTGGCCTCACCGTGTTGCCGCTGCTGGCCGGCAGATAGCTGGTGCCCGACAGCGCGGCGAACGCGGCGTCGTTTCGGCATCGTCCGGGGTGGGAGAACCACACGATGACTTGAGCTGCACGCCGATAGTGAAGCTCATCGCTTGATGGACGGACATCAGGTCGAACGGATGCGCTCCCGACTAGATATGGCCGCTGTCCTGCGCCACCGAATCGATACAAGCCCTGTACGGCCGCTGGACTAACGTCTATGACTCCGGTTCCGGTGTTGACCGGGTGCGGGCAACCTCGGCGCCAGGCGAATCGAGGGTGTCGCTAGCGGCCGGTGGGCGCCTGTGGCGCAGGGCTGACCGATGTGCCGACCGGTTGCCGGATCACTTCCGTGATCATAATGGCCACCGCGAGGAGCACGGTGACGGCAAGAACGGCGCGGAGCACGGTGAAATGGTCGCCAAGGAAGCCGATCAGGGGCGGCCCGGCTAAGAACGCGAAGTATCCGATGGAGGCGATCACGCTGACTCGAGGCGCCGCCATCGCTGCTTCGTCGGCGCCGGCGCTCATCCCGACCGGGAATCCCAAGGCGAGGCCAACCCCCCAGAGCATGGCGCCAATGAACGCGACCACCACATAAGTCCCAAAAACAAACAACAGCACGCCCACCAGACAGATCACGGTCAGCACTCGGATCACGATGACTCGACCGTGACGGTCGAGTGATCTCGGCCCGAACCAGCGGCCGGCTGTCATTGCGGCCAGAAACGCGGCGAAACCGAGCGTGCCCACCGCGGCGCTTGTCCCGTAGCCGTCGATAAGGGCGATGCCGATCCAATCATTGCCAACGCCCTCAGCGAACGCGAAGGCCAGCACAAAGAGCCCGATCAACAGGGTCCGCGGTTCACGCCAGGCCTGCAATGCCTTCCAGCGTGGACCGCGCCGACCCGGTTCCGCAGAGTCTTCGGCCTTGTCCTGTTCGACGTCGTCCGGCAGGAATCCACGCACGGCGAGCGGCACGCCCACGCCGATCAGCACAGCCACGCCGAGCAGGTGTGCTGCGACCGGCACGTGCAACGCCACCATGCCGGCACCCATCAGTGCTCCGGCCACCGTTCCGACACTGAAGCCGGCATGGAATCGCGGCATGATCGCCCGGCCGAGCCTACGTTCGGCCAAGGCGCCTTGCACGTTCATCCCGACGTCCCATGCCCCCAGTCCCAGCCCGAACAAGAACAGCCCGATCACCACGGGCACCGCCCCCACCAGGTAGCCGAGCGAAACCACGGCCATCGCCACGGCGACCAGGAGCGCCGTGGTGCGGACGGTCCAGCGGGAACCGAAATGTCCGATGATGACCCCGGACAGCGGCAGTGCAATGACCGAACCTGCCGCCATTGCCAACAACACGAGGCCCAACTCGGACGGGTCGAGGTGGAGCCGATCACGAACTTGGGGGATGCGCGACGCCCAGCTGGCGAACGCGATCCCAGAAGCGATGAAGACCGCGTAGGTCGCGAGGACGGCTGAGCGCACGCTCGCGTCGATGCCTTCGCTTGTCGATGTCATGTGGCCAACTTCCGGACCGGACTATGAGCCTGCGACACGTCGACTCTTGGGCGCAAGCCACGACTGCCGAACTCCATCAAGAGCGCGAGATGAGGCCCGCACATCGACTCTGCTTCGCTCCCGTCTGACGCGGGCGGAATCCGGTCCCCATCCCGCAATCATCGCCGGCAAGACCGCCTATCTGACAACTAACGAAACCGACCTGACACCGACCACGTCGGCTTCGAGTCGGACCATCGGCTGCTGCATTACCCAAGGTCGATCGATCGCACATTGAAACTGCCCGGCTCAGGCGCAACGCCAACCGCTCGCTCGGAGGCGGCGGATCGGATCATCCAAGTGGCGAGGTCGCCGACCCCCCGGCCACGCGGCCGCGGAATGTGGTCATCAGTTCTGATGGTAGTGATCCTCGGACCTCTGCCAGCTTTCGGACCTTGGTCTGCGGGTCCCATAGCAGGGCTCGCTGATCACAACGCAGTTGGCGTCAGTGCCATCGTCATGAGCCATCTGGGCGGGCAAGGATTAGGACGGACTCGATC
>DATFQP010000055.1:0-2386 GCA_035264145.1 Propionibacteriaceae bacterium | reverse complement strand
TCCCCAAGTTCTGACGCTCCACCGCGTGAGCGTCACCAGGACAGTTCGCCTCGCCACGTGGCCGCGCGGTGACGACCTGTCAGCGCTCTCCGGCGGGCCTTGCGGTGCGACCCGTCAGCGCTCTCCCGCGGGCCTTGCGGTGCGACCCGTCAGCGCTCTCCCGCGAGGTACGAATGCCACAGGATTCTCGCCGCGACGGCACGCAGGGGGCGCCACATTTCGGCTACTCCCAGCTGCTGGTCGGATCGCGGGACGTCTGGCAGCCGCTTGGCCCTGCGCATGGCCGTCGCCAGCGCTAGATCGCCGACCGGCCAGATGTCAGGACGCCCGAGGGCCATGAGCAGGTAGATGTCGGCCGTCCACGGCCCGATCCCGGCGAAGCCGAGGAGTTGTTGGCGTGCCGTCTGGTCGTCGGCCAACGCGAGGGCATCGAGATCGAGCCGACCATCCAGGACACCTTGGCTAAGCCCGAGCAGATAGCGCGTTTTCTGCCGAGTCAGGCCGGCCGGAATGAGCCGCTCCGGCCCGGCTGCCACTATTGCCGCGGCACTGATCTCCCCGGCGGCTGCGACCAGCCGTTCCATCGCCGCTTCGGCGGATCGTAAGGAGACCTGTTGCTCGAGGATGATGTGGACGAGCGTCGCGAAGCCCGGTTCACGGGCCCACAACCGAGGCGGCCCGCGCCGGGCGACGATGCCCGCCAGGTTGGTGTCGCGGGCCACCAGTCGGTCCACGCCGGCATGGAGCGCATCGTCGTCCAGCCGCGCCGGTGGGTCGTCGCCCATCTGCGTACCGTAGCCAGTCACGCCGCAGACATCGTGGCCTTGGTACACCCCGCCTTCACGTGACCTTGGTACACCCCGGCCTACACGTGGTGACGACCGAAGCGCAATGTCGTCACGTCACCGACCCCTGACGCTAGATCCGCTGCCGAAACTTTCATCTGCTGCGGAAAATTCGGCAGCCGATGTAAGAATCGCAGGCGGATGCGGGTCAAAGCGCAGTCCGGAGGCGCTGCCAGGCATCTCGCTCCCTGATTGGGCTCGGAGCCCGTCATGGTGACGGATCGCTGCTCTCGCGCGCCCACCGATCGGCGGAGTGAGAAACCTGGGGCGGTCGAGCCACGCTTCGCTGCTGCGCTCGCCTCGTTCGAGGTCAAGCTGCTGCAGGATTTGCTCGACTGCGGCCAGAACCGAGCTTTGCAGCATCCACAGATCCGCCTGTTGCCGCGGATCGACATCGAGCAGGATCAGTTCGGTCAGCGCAGCCCTGGTCTCGTGGACGAGATTTAGTGTCCTCGTCAGCAACTCATCCACGTCGTCGAGGTGGCGACCGTACTCCGCGTTGATCAAGTCGCCGAAAGCTCGCATCGCGTTGGCCAGGTCGCCAAGCACACGGCGAAAGCGCGTCGGAGTTCTGAGCGGGAGGAATCGTCGGGGCTGGCTGGGGACGGCGCCTCCCTGCCGATGACGAGGAGAAGAGCGCGTTCGGCGGCCAGGCACCGGTCGAGCCGATCGATGGCGGCCCGTAGGCCGGGATGCACCTTGGCTGCGACGAGGGCACGTGGATTCAGTCTTCGGCTGTCCTCGACTGCCTGGACGGCGACGTAGGCCTCATCGATGTCGCGCGCGATCTCTTCGGTCCAGGCGAGCCAGGCTTTGACCTCGGGAGGCGACGGCCAGATCCATCACAAAACTCAGCACAAGCTGGAGCGCGCCCGCGTCCGAAGCCGTTCGAGTGAGGGCCCACCGCGCCTAGTCTCCAGTCGGGAACGGTCTCAGTCGAAGATCCAGAACCCGGAGATGGCCATCGGCAACAGGCCGAGAAGTACCAACGGGCTATAGGGTCGGCGTCGATTCACTACCAGGATCGCGGCAGCGGTAAGGAGGCCTACGACACCGGCCATCACCCATAAACCGATGACGTCACCACGAGCAAGGTCTTGGCTCCCGTACGCAACGAGGTAGGCAGCAAGAACGGCGGCGAACAAGCCGAAGACGACACCGATCAGGACCGAGATAATGGCGCGCTGGACCATATCCAGACTCTGCTTTTCGCCCCGGCGGCGCGCCGTCGGTTGATCAGGTCTGCGCTGGTTCATCTCCGTCCTAACGCTAGTCGCCTCCATGTAACAGGAATCCTCGGCTGCAGAGTCGATATCCCGCAGGATGCTTGGCTATTAGAGACGAGGCATCCGGACCGCGTGAGCGACTGCCGCAGTTTCTCGAGGGCACTTTTCCGGTCGATGTCCAGGCCGCCCACGAGTCAATGCATCACATGCGAGACCCTTGGCTCGACATCCGAAAATGAGTGCGCCCATCCACGGCCACTGCCATCTCGCAGCTGAGGAGCACCATGACTGAGCAGGCATCCCCGACAGCGCCGG
>DATFQP010000054.1:0-3439 GCA_035264145.1 Propionibacteriaceae bacterium | reverse complement strand
GCGAAGTAGATGACCTTCTCCAGGTCCTTCGGTGCCACGTCGAGCAGGTAGCCGAGCCGGCTCGGCACGCCCTTGAAGTACCAGATGTGGGTAACCGGAGCGGCGAGCTCGATATGGCCCATCCGCTCACGGCGTACCTTGGAGCGGGTGACCTCGACGCCACAACGCTCGCAGATGATGCCCTTGAAGCGCACCCGCTTGTACTTGCCGCAGTAACACTCCCAGTCCCGGGTGGGACCGAAGATCTTCTCGCAGAACAAACCGTCACGCTCGGGCTTGAGCGTGCGGTAATTGATGGTCTCCGGCTTCTTCACCTCACCGTGCGACCACTGCCGGATCTCGTCGGCGGTTGCCAAGCCGATGCGGATCTCGTCGAAGAAGTTCACATCAAGCACGTTGCTTGTCTTCTTTCTCTATGCCTTGCCCGATATCTACCGTTGTGCTTGCGCTACTAGACCTCATCGACGACGCCCAGGGACTCACCCGGCCGGCGCGACAGGTCGATGCCGAAGTCCTCGCTGCTGCGGTAGTCGTCGTCGGAATCCCGCAGCTCGACCTCTGTGCCGTCGCTGGACAGCACCTCGACGTTCAAGCAGAGCGACTTCATCTCCTTGACCAGCACCTTGAACGATTCGGGGATGCCGGGCTCGGGAATGTTCTCTCCCTTGACGATCGCCTCATAGACCTTGACCCGGCCTGGGACGTCGTCGGACTTGATGGTGAGCAGCTCCTGCAGAGCCCAGGCCGCGCCGTACGCCTCCAGTGCCCATACCTCCATCTCGCCGAACCGCTGCCCACCGAACTGAGCCTTACCGCCGAGCGGCTGCTGGGTGATCATCGAGTACGGTCCGGTCGAGCGCGCGTGGATCTTGTCGTCAACCAGGTGGTGCAGCTTCAGCATGTAGATGTAGCCCACACCGACCGGTGCCGGGAACGGCTCGCCGCTGCGGCCGTCGAACAGCCGTGCCTTGCCTTCGGAGTCGACCAGGCGAGTGCCGTCGCGGTTCGCCAAGGTGTTGCCGAGGAGCCCGGTGATCTCCTCCTCCGTGGCACCGTCGAACACCGGCGTGGCCAGCTTGGTGTTGCCACCGACGTCGGCCAAGCCGACATCGCGCAACCGGTCCGCCCACGGGCCGGCGGCCCCATCGAGCTGCCAACCCTGCTTGGCCACCCATCCCAGATGGGTCTCCAGCACCTGACCGACGTTCATCCGGCTCGGTACACCAAGGGGGTTGAGGACGATGTCGACTGCCGTGCCGTCCTCGAGGAAGGGCATGTCTTCGACGGGGAGGATCTTGGAGATCACGCCCTTGTTGCCGTGCCGGCCGGCGAGCTTGTCACCGTCGGAGATCTTGCGCTTCTGGGCCACGTACACCCGGACCAACTGGTTCACTCCGGGCGACAGCTCGTCCTCGGAATCCCGATCGAAGACCCGGACCCCGATGACCGTGCCCGACTCGCCGTGCGGCACCTTGAGCGACGTATCACGGACCTCGCGGGCCTTCTCACCGAAGATCGCGCGGAGCAGCCGCTCCTCCGGCGTCAGCTCGGTCTCACCCTTGGGTGTGACCTTGCCGACCAGGATGTCGCCGGTGCTCACCTCGGCCCCGATCCGGATGATCCCTCGCTCATCGAGATCGGCAAGCATCTCCTCGCCGACGTTGGGGATGTCGCGGGTAATTTCCTCGGCGCCCAGCTTGGTGTCCCGAGCGTCGACCTCGTGCTCCTCGATGTGGATGGACGTCAGCACATCGTCCTGAACCAGCCGCTGGCTGAGAATGATCGCGTCTTCGTAGTTGTGGCCTTCCCAGGGCATGAACGCCACGAGCAGGTTGCGCCCCAGGGCCATCTCACCGTGATCGGTGCAAGGACCGTCAGCCAGCGGCGCACCGACCTCGACCCGCTGCCCCACCGTGACCAAAGGGCGCTGATTGATGCAGGTGCCCTGGTTGGACCGACGGAACTTCGAGAGTCGGTACGTCTTGTACGTACCGTCGTCGTGGGCGATATCGATCAGATCGGCGCTGACGGAGGTGACAGCTCCGGCCTGAGTGGCCACGGTCACGTCACCGGCATCTACAGCACCGCGGTACTCCATGCCGGTCCCGACGAACGGAGCCTCCGAGCGGATCAGCGGCACCGCCTGACGCTGCATGTTCGCGCCCATCAGGGCCCGGGACGCGTCGTCGTGCTCCAGGAACGGGATCATGGCCGTCGCGACCGACACCATCTGCCGCGGCGAGACGTCCATGTAGTGCACGTCGGAAGCAGCGACCTCGTCCGCCTCCCCGTGGCGCTTGCGCACCAGCACCCGCTCTTCGGTGAACTTGCCCGCCTTGTCCAACTTGGCGTTGGCCTGCGCGATGATGAACCGGTCCTCTTCGTCAGCCGTCAGGTAGTCGATCTGGTCGGTGACCCGGCCCTTCTCAACCTTGCGGTACGGCGTCTCCACGAAGCCGAAGGCGTTGACCCGGGCGAAACTGGCCAGCGAACCGATCAGGCCAATGTTCGGTCCTTCCGGCGTCTCGATCGGACACATCCGGCCGTAGTGGGAGGTGTGCACGTCGCGCACCTCCATGCCTGCCCGATCGCGGGACAGGCCCCCGGGGCCGAGCGCCGACAGGCGCCGCTTGTGGGTCAATCCGGCCACCGGGTTCGTCTGGTCCATGAACTGACTCAGCTGTGAGGTGCCGAAGAACTCCTTCAACGCCGCGACCACCGGCCGGATGTTGATCAACGTCTGCGGGGTGATGGCCTCGACGTCCTGGGTGGTCATCCGGTCCCGGACGACCCGCTCCATGCGGCCAAGACCGGTGCGCAGCTGGTTCTGGATCAGCTCGCCCACGGTACGGAGCCGGCGGTTGCCGAAGTGGTCGATGTCGTCCTCCTCGACCAGCAGCTCACCGCGCGGGGACTCCAGGGTCTCCCTGCCCTCGTGCAGCGCGACGACGAAGCGGATCGCGGCAACGATGTCCTCGATCGTCAAGACCTGCTTGTCGAACGGCAGCTCGAGGCCGAGCTTCTTGTTGATCTTGTAACGGCCGACCTTGGCCAAGTCATAGCGCTTGGCGTTGAAGTAGTAGTTCTCCAGCAGCGCCTGCGCGGCTTCACGGGTGGGCGGCTCGCCCGGGCGAAGCTTGCGGTAGATGTCGAGCAGCGCCTCGTCCTGGGTGGAAGTGTGGTCCTTCTCGAGCGTGAGACGCATCGACTCGTACTCGCCGAACTCCTCCAGGATCTGCGCGTCCGACCAGCCGAGAGCCTTGAGCAGCACGGTGACGTTTTGCTTGCGCTTGCGGTCGAGCCGGACGCCGACCATGTCGCGCTTGTCGATCTCGAACTCCAGCCACGCACCGCGGGACGGGATCATCTTGCAGGTGTAGATGTCCTTGTCCGACGTCTTGTCGGTGGTCTGCTCGAAGTAGACGCCCGGAGAGCGGAC
>DATFQP010000053.1:0-3468 GCA_035264145.1 Propionibacteriaceae bacterium | reverse complement strand
CGCTCCGACATAGGGTTCAGCGGATCGCGCTGCGGCCGGCCAGTCCGCGTATCCCGCAATGGGATTCGGACGAGCGGGACCCCGTGGCGCGGACGCTGCGGTCAGCGGACAGCCTGCCTGAGTGACACAGGTCCCGCGCTGCCGCGACTCTCGATCCTGGGTCTCAAGAAGATCGCGTGACCGGCTGCGCGCTGGTTGAGCAAATCCCACATCCGGTGCCAGGCATGTTCACCGAGTTCCGTAACGGGAACGGAGGCTGTGGTCAACGGTGGGGTCAGGTAGCGGGCAAACGGGATGTCGTCGAAGCCCACCACTGAAATCTCCTCTGGAACGTTCACGCCTCGATCGCGAAGTGCAGTGATCAGGCCCACGGCCACCAGATCGTTGAAAGCCAGCACCGCGGTAGCCGAGGAAGAGAGGACACGCTCCGCGGCTTCACAACCGTCCGCGAAGCTGACCCCGCAGGGAAGAATCTGGACCGCTGCATCCGCATGATCAGCCAGAAAGTCGCGCACTGCCGCAAGCCGGCGAGTGTTCGAAGCGCTTTGCGGCGCCCCGGCGAGGTACACCAATGACCGGTGACCGAAGCCGTACAGCAAATGCAGCAGCTCAATCAACGCCGTTCGATAGTCCGCGGCAATCACCGGTGTGTTCGGCGATGCGGCGTCACGGTTCACCAGCACAACGGGCTTCAGATCTCTGAGCAGCGGTTGCAGGTCGACCTCTGGCATGCGCGGCGCGCACAGCACGATCCCGTCGCATCGCCTTCGGGTCTCGACGGCAAGGATCCGCTCCTCGGTGATCGATTCCGCCGAGTCGGCGATCAAGACGTGATAGCCGTCGGCCCCGGCGGCCCGGCTTAGACCACGCAACACACCGTGGAAGGTCGGGTTGCCCAGGTCCGGCACGACCACGGCGATGGTGTTCGTCTTGCCCAGCACCAAGCTGCGGGCAAGCGGACTGGCAGAGTAATGCAGCTCTTGAGCGGCCGCACGAACCCTCTCAGCCAGCGCTTGGTCCACCGACGCATTACCGTTCATGACCCGGGATACCGTTGCCAGCGAGACCCCCGCGCGAGCGGCGACGTCGGCGATGGTCAGCGGTCGAGTGTGCGGTGCTGCCGCCACCTTGCCCTCCATTCCTTCCGCATCTCGGGTGTTCCGAGTGCGCGTCAGGCGGCTGGCTTGAGTGGCTCCCGGATCGAGCTTTCGGGTACGCTTGGAAAGCGTTTTCTACTATGGTACGAGGTTCTCCCCGGGAAGGGGCCCATGAATTTATGAGTACCTCGACCTCGACCCCGCCAGCCCGTATCGTGCTGGTCGGAGTCCGCGGGTTCGGGGAGGTCCACGCCGAACGGATCGCTCGGCTTACGGATGCAGGCCTCGTCGAGCTGGTCGCCGCCGTCGACCCCGGAGTCGTTCTGGATCCTCCGACCATCTACGGCGCTCCCCTATACGCCGATCTGGCCGAGGCCTTGTCGGTGGTCGGTCCGGTGGACGTCGTGGTGATCGCCGCGCCGCTGGGTGAGCACTTCCGACTCGCCACCATCGCCCTGACAGCGGGCGCGGACGTCTACCTGGAGAAGCCTCCGGTGGCCTCGATCGAGGACTTTACTCGCCTTCTCGGCATCGAGCAGCAGAGCGAGCGCGTAGTCCAGGTCGGCTTCCAAAGCCTCGGCTCAGAGGCAGTGAGGATGCTCACCGAAGACGTCTTCCAGATCGGGCCAATACGCCGGGTGAGCGCGGTAGGGGCATGGTCGCGCACGGTCGGGTACTGGACTCGTTCGCCTTGGGCCGGTCACCGCAGCTTGGGCGGCCGGCCAGTCGTCGATGGCGTTGTGACCAATGCGCTGGCCCACGCCGTCGTGACGGCTCTTTCCATCGTCGGGTGCCGCCGGATGGATGACGTCGAGACCGTGGAAACCAATCTCTATCGCGCCAACGCCATCGAGAGCGATGACACATCGGTCGTTCGAATCCGAACCACCGCCGGCTTCGAGGTCACCTGCGCGCTAAGCCTGAGCGCGTCGGTCCAACGGGAGCCCCTCGTGCACGTAGAAGGAAAGCGGGGCCGCGCAAGTTTTGCCTACACCGCCGATCGGGTCGAGCTTGAGGCGGCGGGCCAGGGTCGTACGGAGGTGACTGGCCGGGTCGACTTGTTCGAGAACCTCCTGGCTCACCGCCGGGACGGCGCACCGCTCCTCGTCCCTCTGGCCAGTACTGGAGCATTCATGCGGGTGCTGGCTGCGGTTGCGGCCGACGAGCCGGTACGAATCGACCCGCGCGCGATTCAGTGGCAAGGCGAGGGCCAGGACCGGCGGCCGGCGGTCGACGATGTTGAGCACTGGCTGGAGATGGCGGCATCGACCGGGCAAACGTTCGCTGAGCTCGAGGTTCCGTGGGCACATCGAAAACGGGACGAGGTACTCGTCAAAGCTCGACTTGCCGATTCCGAAGTGGCGCTGTACCGCGACGGACGCGGCACCATACCGACCTCAAGTCCCCGGCCCTATCTGCACCCGGTACGGACGCAGGGTGGCGTGGTCGTCTCGGCCCACCATCCGGCCGACCACGACTGGCACAACGGTGTGGGCATGGCCATACCCGACGTAGATGGCACCAATTTCTGGGGTGGCGGTACCTACGTCCACGGTCAGGGCTACCAAATGCTTGACGACCATGGCGTGATTGTCGGTGAGCCGCCGGAGCAGGACGGTGACGCGTTCAGTCACCAACTGCGGTGGATCGGCCGGGACGGCTCGGTCCAGTTGCGGGAGTGGCGGTCGATCGGGTGGCGCATCGTCGATCAGCAGACGTGGAGATTGATCTTCGAATCTCAGCTGCGCGCCGACGCCGGCGCCACGCTCGCATCCCCGGGCAGCAAGGGTCGCTTCAGAGCTGGCTACGGCGGTTTCTTTTGGCGATTCCCGGCCTGCGAGGACGTGGAGGTGTACACCGCGCAAGCTCGGGGCGAGGACGAGGTCCATGGCAGCGTGGCGCCATGGATTGCCTGGTCCGCCGACTTCGCCGCCGGCCCGGGACTTGACGGGCCAGCGACGATCGTCATTGCGGCTCCCGACGCGGCAAAGACCTCGGAGCCCTGGTTCGTCCGAGTGCGCGACTATCCGGGCATCGGCTCGGCACTCGCCTGGGACAGCGCCACTGTCCTTCCTCCTGGCGCTGTGCTGAGCCGCCGTTTCGACGTTGCGATTGCCGACGGTCGGCTGACCGAAGCACAAAGCAATGCGCTGGCCGGCGAACTTGTGCCGTTGGAGCGCTGAATCTGCAGTCGGCGGCTGAAGCAGCGCGTCGGCTGGAAGCGAACGGCGCCGTATGGTGAGGTCGGCCAATCCCGGACGGCATGGTGCTGGGATGAGTCAAGTGAGCGGAGTTCGAAGGACGCTAGCCTGAGCGACGCCCGGCCGAGAATTCGTGCGTTTGTCAGCGACTTGAGAGGAGCGATATGGAG
>DATFQP010000052.1:0-2229 GCA_035264145.1 Propionibacteriaceae bacterium | reverse complement strand
GCTCGCTGGCCCTGCCCACGGAACAGGTGGCCTGCGAAGCTCTTCAAACGCCGCCGTTGCCGCGGCATCCAGTCGGCTGATTGCACCGTGCATCAGCACACTCCAGGCGATCCGGAAGTCATCGGCGTGATAGTCCACTTCGAAGGCAACCGGAGCATCGGTCTCTGCCAGCAGGGCCAGCGCGCTGTCAGGCGCGGTTTTCATGAAGAGTTGAGGGCCAGCGCCAAGGCGGTAGTTCACGGGGATGATCTGCACGCCAGTCGGCGAGACAAATCCGACTCGTCCGACACTCGCAACCCCGAGCAGCTCTAGACACTCCGCCTCGGGCAGAGTCCTGAGGTAAGACGCCGTGTCTGGTGAGTCAGGTGTGCCAACCATGGGCATTATCCTTTCACCGTCCTTCCGCCCATACCGCCACGGCGAGGTTGTTGCTGACTGGGAGCACGCTGCCGGATTCGCGAATATCGGTAGGAGTTGATCCTCAGGCGCTCACCTCAAAAGGGGCTCTTCGGATTTGAGCATGGGCGGTGGGCCCACCAGTTGGGCGTGTTGATTCGTTGGTGAGGGCGTCGGGGCCTTCAAGATCGGAAGCGACCAAGCATCCTGATCAAGGAAGACCCCGACGATGGACCACCCTATGTGCGGTTCGGGTGCGCGCTGGTGCGCCCGGGCCGATGCGATCTTCGATGTCCCCGAGATGCACGTGCTCGACGCCGAGGTCGACACTCAGCAGCGTTTGGTGCTGACGGTCGAGTCGGGTCAGGTGGAGGCGGGCTGCCCGGCGTGCGGGGTGATGGCTATCGGGCACGGCCGCCGGGTCCGGACGCTGCACGACGCGCCGTGTTTCGGCCGGGTCACGCTGCTGCGCTGGCTGGTGCGGATCTGGCGCTGCCAAGAACCGGCGTGTCCAACCGGCACGTTCAGCGAGGCTCACGATCTGGCGCCGCCGCGGACGGCGCTGACCGTCCGTGCGGTCGGTTGGGCGGCCGATGCACTCAGCTACGACGACACCACCGTCTCGGCGCTCGCTCGACATCTCGGGGTGGACTGGCACACCTGTTGGGATGCGATCGAGGTGGAGGCCAAGGCCCGGACCAGCGACCCAGCCCGGCTGAACGGCGTTAACACCCTTGGAGTTGATGAGCACATCTGGCGGCCGTCTCGGATCGGGGTCGACCGGGCCGTCACCATCATGGTTGATCTCTCGCCTGACCAGGCCGGATGCTTGCACGCCCGGCTCCTCGACGCCGTCATCGGCCGCTCCGGAAGCGTCTACAAACGATGGCTCCGCGACCAGCCCGACGAGTTCGTCGACGGCGTTGAGACCGCCGCGCTCGACCCCTTCCGCGGGTATGCCAACGCGATCCACGACGGACTGCCCGACGCCGTCGCTGTGCTGGATGCGTTTCATGTGGTCCGGCTGGGCAGCCAGGTTGTCGACGAGGTGCGCCGCCGCGTCCAGCAAGACACCCTCGGCCGACGTGGTCATAAACAAGACCCGCTCTACAAGATCCGTGGGCTGCTCCGCCACGGCGTCGAACACCTCACCGACAAGCAGCAAGCCAAGATTATCGCCTGCCTAGACACCGGCGATCCGACCGAGGAGGTGAACCTGGCCTGGCAGTGCTACCAGCAGCTCCGTTCCATCTACCACGCCGCCCCTGCCAAAGGCCGCGAGATCGCCGCCAAAGTACTCGACAGCTTCCCCGGCTGCCCGATCCCCGAGGTTGCCCGTCTGGGCCGCACCCTCAAGGCCTGGAAGCAGCAAGTGCTGGCCTACTTCGACACCGACGGCGTCTCCAACGGCGGCACCGAGGCGATCAACTTGATCATCGAGAAAGTCCGTCGGTTGGCTCACGGATTCAGAGACTTCGACCATTACAGGCTCCGAATCATGCTCGCCGCCTCAGGCAACCGCGCCTACCGCACCCGACCCACCCATGCCTAACTCCGAAGACCCCTCAAAGGACTGGCAGCCGCCAGGACCTCTGGTGCGGCGCAGCAAACCGGTGGCGGTGAGATCGTCAATAAACAGCCGGCCGATCTGTAACTCAGAAGGCTCCGGCCGCGCAACGCCCAGCCACTGCCGCTCAGCTTCAGTCACCGGTTGATCGACTGAGACATAGCGATACCTCGCGGCTCCCTCTTCGGGGCTGACTTGCCGCAGTGTTGAGCTCGACCTGATACCTCATCGGCTGGCCCAAGGAGCGCGTTGCCGTCTGCAGCATC
>DATFQP010000051.1:0-2860 GCA_035264145.1 Propionibacteriaceae bacterium | reverse complement strand
AATCGTACCGGCGCTGGCTGCCTCCTGGAGTCGGGCGAAATCCTGCTCGTTCTTGTCGGCGTACGCCACCGAGAAGTCTGCGATCGCTTGATCAAACACATCCTGGTCATCGATGTAGGCTGCGATCGCCACCCGATCACCGGAGCGCGCGTGCGCCCGGGCCAAGGTCCATGCGCAGTACTTGGCGTAAACAGCCAAGGCCTGGGGATCCAGCGTGGCGACGTCAAATGACCCTTTCCAGTCCCGTAGCTGACGAATGTAGTAATCGGGTCGCATGCTGTCGGGGAAGTGATGCCAGCCGAGCAGGATGTCTCCGTACGCCTGCATCAGGCGCTGACCCTCCACCACCCGCTGGCCGTGGCTTTCGAATGGACTGGTCTCGGTGAAGCCCTCCAAGACCGAGGCGGTCGCCTCCTTGGCCTGCAGAATCAATGGATCGCCATGATCGATCCCCAGCATCAGCACGACCCAGGCCCGGGTGCCCACGCTGCCGACGCCGACGACCTTCCGGGCGATGTCCATGAACTTGTACTGGGAGATCAAGTGCCGACGATCTGACAGCAGGGTCCGGCTGTAGGCATCAAGGACCTTCGAGATCCAGCCTTCCAAGTCGGCCGATGTCTCCTCATCAAGCGGCAATTCACGCACGGGCACAATGAGAGGTGGCTGGCTGGCGAAGCGAAGCCTTCCGTCTACGGACTCGGTCATCTTTTTGAAGGAACCGAGGCTGTCTCGGGTCCGAGCCTTCTCGAGGTCCGCCTTGACGCTGCGGCGGGTCGCCTTGGATTGGAGGGTGCGCAGAACCGGCATCCCTGGCTGCAGTGCCATGTGGGCGTACCAGACGTCGAGATTGGTCTGGCGCGCGAAGTCCTGCATCGCCAATCGATAGCTTTCGACGGCAGTGAGCACAACCTGACGGCGCTTCTTGCGACTGAGTTCGTTGTCTCGCCCGGCGATTTCCAAGCTAGCGGCCAGGCGTTTGACGTCCCATTCGAACGGACCGGGGTGGGTCTCGTCAAAGTCGTTGAGGTCGAAGACGAGTTGCCGCTCAGGCGACGCGAAAACGCCGAAGTTGCTGAGGTGAGCATCGCCGCAGATCTGCGTGGTGAGGTCCGTGCGAGGACCTTGGGCCAGATCGGTCGCCATGAGTAGCGCCGCTCCGCGGTAGAAGGTGAAGGGCGAGACCAGCATGCGTCCGTAGCGAATGGGGATCAGCTCTGGTACGCGGTCAGCCGACTGCTGCTCGAGAAGCTTGACCGGATCGCTGTTCGAGCCCCGGCCGTCGAGTTGGGCGTGTGCCTCGAGTGGCACTTGGCGGCGCATCGACTTGCCTGCAGCGGCACGGACTTCACGGCCGTCGGAGGCGGCGGTGGCCGGTTTCGTTCTGCCAGCCGTGTTCGGTTTCGCTATGGCCGCGGCCTTTTTCAATTTCACAGCGGCGGCCCTTGCTTTCCCGGCCGGCTTTTTCGTTCGCGCAGTAGCACCCTTTTTGGTTCTGGCCGGGGCGTTCTTTGTCGTTGTCATGCCAATGCCCTCTCGTACGCGACGCGGCTCGCCACTTCAATCACCAGAGCGAAGTCACCTGAGGACGTCAATGGCGAAGGCGGGCTTACCTGGGATGGTGGGGCCCCGATTGCTGCAGCGCTTCACCCTCTTCGGGTGAAGTCACCCCGCGGTGCCGAGGCGACAGTAGGACCATGCCTGCTGAACCAGCAGCCGAGAGGATCTCCCGCGCTGTCGTCGTCCTGGTCGCAGCAACTTCGGCTGTCGTGCTGATCGTCGGTCTTCGATACTTTTCCGGGATTGTCGGGCCCGTGTTCTTGGCCCTTGTCCTCACAGTTGCCATCCACCCGCTGCGAGCCGCCATAACCCGCGGCCGAGTTCCAGGATGGCTGGAGCCCGACAGCGCAGCGAGGACGGTGCCGGCGGACGGGCGGCAGCCCAGCAACGAGCCGTCCTGACAACGAGGACGCACCCGCTTTGACCGGCTCACCATCAGGGGACTGGCTGGGCCCACCGGAGTACGGAGGTAACGCTGGTGAATGACCTGTTCTGGTGGGGTCCGATCGTTCTCTACCTCGTTGACCTCACCATCAAGTTGGTGGCTTTGGGCACGATACCCACTAACCGGCGTCCATCGTCTTCGCTTGCATGGCTGCTTCTGATTTTCGTGGTCCCGATCCTGGGACTTCTGATCTTCCTGCTCATCGGCAGCCCGTTCGTTCGCGGGCGCCGGGCAAAAATCCAGGCCGCTGCCAATCAAGCCGTCGTCGAGAACATAGGCAAGGCAACCGATCTTCCAGAGGGTGTGACGCTGCCCCCGGGGCTCCGGGGCCTGCTGAGGCTCAACCGAGAATTGACGTCGTTTCCCTGCGTGCAAGGCATCAGTCATGGCTTGTTCGGCGACGAAGCCGGCTATATCAAGGCGATGGCGGAGACGGTCGACTCGGCGACCGAGCGGGTTCACGTGGAGTTCTTCATCCTGTCGTGGGACGACAACACGGACGAGTTCTTCCAGGCATTGGTCAGAGCCGTGCAACGAGGCGTGAAGGTCCGACTTCTCTATGACCATGTCGCGAACAGGAGGTACCCGAAGTACAAGGAGACCAATGCGCGGCTGACGGCAGCCGGCATCGAGTGGTACCCAATGATGCCAATCCAGCCGCTGAAGGGCCGTTGGCGGCGGCCGGATCTCCGTAACCACCGCAAGCTGCTCGTGGTGGATGGCATAACGGCGTTCATGGGTTCGCAGAACATCATCGCGGCCAGCTATCTGCTCCCAGCCAATCTCAAGGTCGGAAGGACTTGGCATGATCTCAACATCAAGCTGACCGGTGAAATCGTGCGCTCGTTGGAGATG
>DATFQP010000050.1:0-6869 GCA_035264145.1 Propionibacteriaceae bacterium | reverse complement strand
GATGGCCGGATGGCCGCTTCCTTTGTGGACAACGGCTATCGCGCCAGCTACGAGTTCTCTGAACCCAACGAGTACCGGATGAGCTTCCGCGGCGGCCAGTACACCGAGTATGTCTTCGCCGGTCCTCACATGCCGGAGATTCTCAACGCCTACACCTGGTTGACGGGGCGGATCGCCCCACCACCGCTATGGTCTCTCGGGTACCACCAATGCCGGTGGTTCCACTACACCCAGCAGGCCGTCGAGGCGCTTGCGGACCAGCACCGGCAGCACCAGATCCCCTGCGACGGCTTGTGGCTGGATATCGAATACATGGATGGCTATCGAGTCTTCACCTGGAATCCCGACCTGTTTCCCGATCCCCCGGCGATGCTCAAACGCCTCAAGGAACAGGGCTTCCGGGTTATCACGATCATCGATCCCGGCGTCAAGTACGACCCTGGCTACGAGGTCTTCGACTCCGGCCTGGAGCGCGACGTCTTCTGCCGGACCGAAGGGCGCGACCTCTATCTCGGCCAGGTGTGGCCAGGCAATACCGCATTCCCCGATTTCGCCACTGCGGAGGCGCGTGACTGGTGGGGCGATCTCAATGCGAAACACGTCGCATCCGGGCTGGCGGGCATTTGGAATGACATGAACGAGCCGGCAACGGGCCAGATTCCGCCGACCCGGATGCTCTTCGACCATGGTCAGTGCTCCCACGAGCGCTACCGCAATCAGTACGCGCTACTGATGGCGATGGCGACCACGGCGGGGCTGCGACAGACGATGCCCGAGCTGCGGACTTTTGTGCTGTCTCGGGCAGGATTCGCGGGCATCCAGCGCTACGCGGCGAACTGGATGGGCGACAACCAGTCACGTTGGGATCACCTATGGCTGAGCATTCCGATGGGCAACGGCTTCGGAATCTCCGGACAGCCGTTCGTGGGCGCTGACATCGGGGGGTTCCAAGGCAACGCCAACGCCGAGTTGTTCCTTCGCTGGATGCAGTACGGAGTACTGACCCCGTTCTGCCGTAACCACTCCGAGATCGGCAATGTCGACCAGTACGCCTGGGCCTGGGGAACCGTAGTTCAAGATCATGTCCGGACTGCGATCGAGCTTCGATATCGGCTGCTGCCGTACCTGTATGCCTGCTTCTTATCGGCCGCAGAGACCGGCGTTCCGATACAGCGGCCGATGATCTTCGACTACCAGTACGACGCAACTCTTCGTGATCTCGATGATCAATATCTGCTCGGACCCGACCTGCTGGTCGCGCCCGTGACCGAGGTCGGAATGACCGCGCGGCAGGTCTATCTACCCGCGGGAGACTGGTACGACTGGCACTCCGGCGACGTGTTCACCGGGAACAAATTTATCCTCGCCGCCACCCCGATGGACCACATTCCGGTGTACGCGCGTGGCGGTGCGGTGATCCCGATGTGGCCCGATGCACCGCCATCGACCGACGGCTACCATCCGGCGGCCATCGAACTCCATCTGTTCGTACCGACGACCGACGGGCACCACACCTCGACGTTTCAGGAGGACGACGGGCTGACCTTCGCCGCCCTGGATGGAGCGTGTTACCGGACGACGCTCGACGTCGAGCGAGCGGGTGACCGCGTCCGCGTCCGGGCTTCGGTCAGCGGCCAAGGCTTTCCGGAGTTCACCCGCGAGCGATTCACTCTGGTCCTCCACGGAGCGGAGCCGGCCACTATTCGCGCGGACGGGGTGGATCTGGCTGGTGACGCCGGGCGGTTCACCTTCCCGAACAGCGGCAGCCCGTTCAACCTCGAGTTCGCGACCTGAACATTCCTGCGATCACGCATTCCGGGGGTGGATCTTCTCTCGTTGCCTCGCCCGGTACGCCGCGGCCTTTGCCCGGTCACCGCAGCCTTTCATGCCACACCAGCGCCGTCGACGGCCGCGTGAGCGGTCGATGAACGGTCTGGTACACCAGGGGTCGGCGCACCATTGCAACGCGTCTCGGTCCGCGCTGTCGAAGAGGTCCAGGCAGTCCTGAGCCAGCACCGCGAGCACAGCATCGATGTCCCCGTGGCGGGAGACTTCACCGTTCGACGTCAGTTGCAGTGTCGGCCCGGGTCCCGAGGCGGCCTTATTGACAAGATCCCGGTCGGCGGGTTGCGGCTCTGAGCCATCGATCAACGCGCTGAGCAGGCCGAATAATGCTTCGCGCAGCTGCTTGGCCTGTTCGAGCTGCCTTGTGGTGATCGTCGGCGGATGGTCCACAATCCCCGACTGCATGACCCAGTCCGCTAGATCAGCTGGTTTGCGGAGCTTCTCCTCACGCGCGGTCGTGCGCTCCGCGACGGTGGCGACGAAGTCCAGCACCGGACGATCAGCGATGAACTCGAACACAACACCACCTTGACAGGTGACGCGATACCGGACAAGGCTGGAGTCACCGGTTTAGGTGGTGACGAACCCATGGGGCCAGCGATGGCTGAACTGACTGAGAGCGACAGCAAGACCACAACGCGCGAGCTCAACTCTGCTGGAGTCCTCAGCCGGTATCTGGTCGCCGCGGTCTTTGTAAGGCTGGCCGACGAGGGTGTCCGGGTCGCTCTGGTGCTGCTGGCCTTGAACCGACTGGGGAATGCCGGAGCCGGCGGTGTACTTGTCGCCGCGCTCCTCATCCCGCACGTGGTGGCGGCGCCGGGCGTCGGCTTGCTGGCCGATCGAATCCAGCAGCCGCGGTGGGTGATCACCGGTGCGGCTGGCGGCTTCGCCGCCTCCTTGGCTGGCGTCGCTGCGTGCCTGGGACGGCTGCCGATGTGGGTAAGCGTCGTCGTTCTGCTTCTCGGTGGTTGCTGCGGCCCCGCCCTCACTGGGGGATTGACCAGCCAGCTCTCAGCCCTGGTGAGTGAAGGTTCTCTACCGCGTGCCTTCGGCGCTGATTCGTTGGGCTACAACGTTTCTGGCATAGCTGGACCGGCGATGGCGGCCCTCGTCGCCGGGCTTTGGCAACCTACCGCCGCACTTCTCGTACTGACCGCCGCGGCTGGATTGGGGGCGGCACTGCTGGCCACGCTGCCCATCCCTCTGCGTCCGGCGGGTGTACGGCCTAGGTCGCGCGTTTTGGGGGGAATGAAGACCATCGTTGTAGACCCAGTGCTCCGAGCGGTCACTGCCGCCAGCAGCCTCGGTCAGCTCGGGTTCGGTGCGCTGCCCGTCGTGGCCGCCGTCCTAGCCTCCCACCAGCACCAGCCTGCCGCCACCGGCTGGCTGATGGCGTCCGTCGCCGTGGGAGGTTTGCTAGGGTCACTGCTCTGGACCTGGCGTCCCATGTCGCCCCGAAGGGCGCCGAGCGTGGTCATGATCAGCCTGCTCGGTTCCGGAGCAGCACTCGCTGCGGCCGCCGGCGTGTCGTCACTGCCGTTGGCCGCAGTCCTCTTCACAGCATCGGGGGTCTTCATCGGCCCGCTCACCGGTGCGTTGTTCACCACGCGCCAAGAGCACGCGAACGATGAGGTGCGGGCTCAGGTGTTCACCATCGGCGCCGGATTGAAGACCACGAGTGCCGCGGCAGGTGCTGCCTTAGGGGGCGCGCTTGCCCAGCTCTCCATTCCGACCCAGCTACTGGTCACGGCCGGCTCGCCCATGCTGGCCGGAGCCCTGGGCGCCGTATCTCTGGGCATCACAGCAACAACCCAAGACGGTGACGCCCGGTGATCCGGCCGGCCCGATGACTGATCGGTGAACGCCGCGCCGAAGGCCACCACTAGATTGACCTGATCGACCTGATCGGCCGAGACACGCGGAACAGCCGGAAGGAGATTGCGCCCAGATGGCCAGAACGGCGCCGCCGTCGCGATCGAGGCGCTGACCAAAGCCGATGACTCTGCCGGTCACGACCTTGTACATGCTCATGTCGTTGGACGGCAAGATCTCCACCGGCGCCTCCGACGACCGAGACTTCGATCAGGATCTGTCGCGCATTGCCGGCGTGGCCGAGGGGCTTGGACAGTACTACCGGCTACAGGAGAGGACCAGCCGCTTCTCACTCAATACCGGTCGGGTCTTGTCCAAAGTGGGCTGGAACGACATCAAGATCGACATTGAGCGACTTCCGGTCACTTTCGTCGTCGTCGACAACACCCACCTGACCGCGCGTGGGGTTCAGAACCTCCTCGAACGGACCGAGCAGTTGATCGTCGTCACGACCAACGTCCGGCACCCGGCCTATCAGCTGCAAGACTCCGGGCTGGACGTGATGGCGACAGACGCTCCGCTTGACTTCCACCACATCTTCAGCGAACTCGCCGACCGTGGAATCGAGGAGCTGACGGTGCAATCCGGCGGCACCCTGAATTCGATCCTCGTGCGATCGGGCCTGATCCACTACGTCTCGATCGTCGTGGCACCGGTGCTGGTCGGCGGCAGATCCACCCCGACTCTGGTCGATGGTGATTCCATTGGCAGCGAGCACGAGCTGGCTCTGCTCCGGCCGCTGCAGCTGTTGAGCGCTCGCCCGCTTGAGGGCTCGTACCTCCATCTCCATTACGCCGCGCAGACCAGCCGCACGATCTGAATTCCGTGACCGACCGCCTTCGGGGTGGTCGCCATCCAGTGCCCGGGACTGATGGTCAGTTCGTCTCAGCCGGTACTACCGCCGAGAATCTGGCCGCGATTGGACGGGGGCCGAACGCCGTGCTCATCGGTCACTCCGTACGATTCTGCAACTTCTGCGGCCACAAGCCACCGGCCCGTCAACTCGAAGGCGCGGGCGTCGGCAGCGAGTGCGGCCACGACACGCCCGACGAACAGCGGGGTCTCCCGGTTCGTCTCGTGCTCGAAGTACTGGATGTTGGCCAGCACGCCCTCGGTGAGGACGAGCCCTGGATACAACGAGATGGAGGTGATCTGGTACGGCCGCAGATCATCTGCCATGTCACGGGCAAGCCGGTCGATGGCCGCGTGCGCCACGCTATACGGAACCGGCGGCACGAACACCTGACCCGCGAACGAGGACACGTTGACGATCAGGCCAGGACCGGAGTTGATCATCAGCGGCGCCGCTAGGGCCGAGGTCACGTAGTGAGCTCGGACACCGATGCGGTGCATCGAGTCCCACAACGACAGCGGTTGCTCCCAGAACGGGCCTGGATTGAAGTCTGAGCCATCGGTGAACCGCTCATAGCCGCCCCACACGCTGTTGGCCAATATGTCGAGGCGGCCCTGCTCGTCAGAGATGCGGTCAATCAGTCCCACAATCTGACTATCGTCGCCGGCATCGATCGGCACGGCGATCCCAGTGCCGCCCAGCCCTGTGACCTGCTGTGCCGTGTCGTGAATTGTGCCGGGCAGTCGTGACGGCGCCGACCCCTCGACGGTGGTCCGCCCGGTGACATAGACCGTGGCTCCGGCTTCTCCTAGTCCGCGGGCGATCCCCCGCCCTACGCCACGAGTGGCACCGGTAACCAGCGCAACCTTTCCTGCCAGCGGCTGACCGTTCATGGTCGGAAGTTAACATCGGGCGCCCACGGCAAGAGCCCTGAACGTCGCGGTGATGCACCTGGGCTCAAATTGCGATCCCGAGCCGACGGCACAATGAGGCCGTATCGGCGCGGTGGCGTGGCGTGCTGACCGGGTACTCGAGGCACCACAGCATCTGATAGATCAGCGTTCGCTCGACCTGTCCCTCTGGTGGTGGCACCTCCGGCTGGTAAACCTCCCAGAAGCCGTCTCCGGTCATGTCGTCCCAGAAGGCCATGCGGGCGACATCGGACTCCGGCGGCCCAGCCCACGCCTTGTCCCAGTCGAGCACCGCGGCCAATTTCCAGCTACCGCGTCTGGCTCGAAAGATCAGGTTCGTGTGCTGCAGGTCGTCGTGGCACAGAGTTGCTCGCATCTGGTCGGTGAACAGGCTCGACCTCCGGTCGATGAGATCCAGGAACGTCGTACGCCGGCGAGGGTCTGCGATCCGCAGCTCAGCCCGGCGGCGCAGCGCAGGGACGAGGTCGTCTCCCGCCGGTTCCCCTCCAGCGTTCAGCTCACCGAAGGAGGGAAGCCGCAGCGACTGCAGCGCCAGCAATGCCGTCGCGATCTCCCGATGCGCAGTCCGGACCTGGTCTGGAGCGAGCAGCGGTCGCAGACGGCGCCAGACGACGCCCTCGACATGCTCCTGAAGCAGATAACTCCACTGACCGCTCCCGTACGACGTGTCTGCCGCCAGCACGGCGGGCACGGGGACGCCCGCGGCTCTAGCGAGGGACTGGGCGGCCGTGGTCCGCTGGAAGTCGACTCCCGCTGGGGTGCCAGGGCCGGCGACCTTCAGTACGAGACGCCGTGGGGGTCTGGAGAGCGTCAATCGAAGCACTGACTGTTCCTGGCCGACCTGCAGGCGTTCCACCCGGGTGACAGAGCTCTCCGAGCCGAGCACGGCCTGGACCTGCGTGCGGGCGAAGTCCTCGAGTTCGAAGTCGATCATCCCCAACAGCCACTAGTCGCCGACATGAATGAGCGGGCGTCTCGAACCGCTGATTTCGCAACAGCGGCATGCCAGCGTGCCGACGGTCGCTCATCCTGCGACCCTAGAGGACGATGCCGAGCAGGAGCAGCTGATTCCGGCACCGGCAGATCCCCAGCACTCAGCGTCGGGTGTTGCAGGCGTCTCTGACGTCAGCGAATAGCTGAGCCGCTCTGGTGATTGCCGCCGCCAGATCCTCGGATTCAGCACCGAGGTGGGCGAGGACACCGTTAGCCCGGTCTACGAAGTCCGCTGGTGCCTGAGGTAGACGCCCGGCGGAGGCCACGGCACCCTTTTCGTTGATCAGCCAGCGTCCGGCACGCCCATGGAGCGCGTACGCGCAAAGTTCGACGACGCGAAACAGACAACCCGCCACGTACACCGTGTCGCCGCG
>DATFQP010000049.1:0-9809 GCA_035264145.1 Propionibacteriaceae bacterium | reverse complement strand
GTGGGCTTGTCGGTCGTCGACAGCCTGGAAGCGCGGAAACGCGATGATGGCCAGCGGGATGGACGTTGGGGTCCAGGAGGGCTATCAGAAGCTGGACGAGCTTCTGGCAGATAGCTGACGGGCTGCGATCTAGCTGGGGTTCGGTCGGGTCGACGCCGCTGGCTGCTCGTCCGATGCGGGGTTCATCCGCTCCCCTTCCCCGATCGATTCGGTCGCCTTCGCCTCGTTCAGCGCTTCTTCGGTCGCACTGAGCCGGGCCATCAGCGTCCGAGCGACGATCTGTTGACGAGTGGTCGTCCGCTGGGACCTGCCGCGGAAAATGAAACTGACCGCCCAGTGGATCACCGTCGTGAACCGGTTCCGGAAGCCGACCAGGTACATCACGTGCACCCCGAGCCACATGACCCAGGCGACGAACCCAGAGAGCCGGATGCGTTTGCCAATGCTGCACACCGCGCTGAACCTCGAGATCGTGGCCATGCTGCCCTTGTCGAAGTACTTGAACGGCTGGCCGGTTTCCTGGCCGCGCAACCTGCGCTCGATTTGGCCGGCCGCATGCTTGCCGCCCTGCATGGCAACTTGGGCGACGCCGGGCAGATGGTCCAGGGCCATCATGTCGCCGATCACGAACACCTCGGGATGCCCCGGAAGGGTCAGGTCCTTATTGACCAGGACTCGGCCGGCTCGGTCCACTTGGGCGTCACTCTGCTCGGCCAACTGCTGGCCAAGCGGTGAAGCGCTCACACCGGCGGCCCAGACCTTGCATCGGGACCGAATTCGTCGCTCGGTGCCATCGGGATCGATGACGTCCACGCCCGTGTTGTCCAGCCCGACGACCTTCACGTTGAGCTGGACGTCTACACCGATCTTGCGTAGTTGTTCGGTGGCGGCTGCCGACAACTCATCACCGAATGCACCCAGCACAGCGGGCGCGGCGTCGAGCAAGATGACATGGGCCTTGGTGGGGTCGATGCGCCGGAAGTCGCGGCGCAGCGTTCGGTGGGCAAGTTCGCTGATCTGGCCCGCCATCTCCACACCGGTAGGGCCAGCCCCGACGACGACAAAAGTGAGCCACTCCTCGGCGACGGCAGGATCTGTGCACAGCTCGGCCAGTTCGAACGATCCAAAGATCCGCCCGCGCAGCTCCAGCGCATCGTCGATGCTCTTCATGCCCGGTGCGAACTCGGAGAAATGATCGTTGCCGAAATAGGACTGCCCGGCTCCCGCGGCCACGATCAGGGTGTCGTATCGCGCGATCGTGGTCCCGAGCGGGCTGACCGAGGTCACCGTACGTGCGCCGAGGTCGATGTCCGTCACCCGTCCGAGGAGGACCGTGGCGTTGGCCTGCTTCTTCAAGATCTCCCGAGTCGCCGGTGCAACTTCGCCTTCGGAAAGCACCCCGGTCGCCACCTGGTACAGCAGGGGCTGGAACAAGTGGTGCGACGTCATGCTGATCATCGTGATGTCGACCGGAGCCTTGGCGAGCGCCTCGGTCGCCCACAAGGCGCCGAAGCCGGAACCGATGACAACGACGCGGTGCCGACCCGACCCCTCACCCACTGGAACGGATGCCGCGGAGGCTGCTCCTGAAGTTTCTACCGACATCGTTCTCTCCTCGCTGTCGATCGTGCCACGGCCGCCCATCGCGAAGGTTCAGCGCCGGACCACGAGGGCGCGGCATCGGCCGAATCACGCGCTCTTTGGCCAATAGTCGCAGCGGCGGCGCGAATTGACTACTACCTCGCCGCCTTTCAGCAGCCTGCCCTCGGCCGCTGCGAGGGGGAACACCCTGCGACCGACTCACGCGGCATGCCGTCCGCGCCCTCAATGCGACTGTTGGTCACCGCGCCCTCAGTGCGACTGTGGGTCACCGCGCCCTCAGTGCGACTGTGGGTCACCGTGCTCGATTCAGTGCCGATTGCGGCAGTCCGGCGACGGCGTACGGTGAATGAACTGATAGCACCGGCGAGCCCGATAATGGCGGCGGCGGCGAAACCCCGTCGGTAGCCAGTCATCGCAGCCGCCGAGGCGACGAGCGGAGACGTCACGGCGAGCCCCAGCGCGGTGCCCAACTGAGCCGTGGAGTTGAGCAGGCCCGCGGCGACCCCCTGCTCGACGTTGGGCACCTCGGCCGTGCCCGCCGTCGTCGAGGCCACTGAAGCCGCGCCCAGCCCGGATCCCATCATGGCGAACGACATCACCAAGGTCAGTATTGGCAGCCCTTGAGCGGGCAGCGTGAACAGCAGCGCGATCGCGACCACCACCGCACCGAATCCGCCGAGCAGCGTGGCTCGGACTCCGATCCGGCTCAGCGCGAAGGGTCCGAGCAGTGCACCGCCAATCACCGCGAGACTGAAGGAGGGGAACAACAGCGATCCGCGAGCCGGTGAGAGCCGCAACGTGTCCTGCACGTACAGGATGGTGGCCAGCATGGCCGGCGTCGTCGAGGCGGTGAGGGCAGCGGCAGTCAGATTGCCGCCGACCACGCCGGGCCTGGCGATCAGACTACCGGGCACGAGTGGTCCAGGGATTCGAGCTTCGTGCCAGATGAAGAAGGTCAGTGCCGCCGAGGCGAGGGCCACGACCAGCCAGCCGGTCCAATGACCGACGTCCCCGGCGATCATGGAGAGTCCGAGTGCCCCCAGGCCAACGCCGGCAGTCACCGACAGCGCACCCATCAGGTCGAGGTGACGCCCCTCCCTCCCCGATGAACGCGGGCGATTGATCGGTGACAGTACCCGGAGACTGATCAGCGCAGCGCCGAGGCCGATCGGAGCGTTGACCGCGAAGATCCACCGCCAGCCAGCGAATTCTGTGATCAACCCTCCGAGCACCCAACCGCTGGCGCCACCCCCTGCCGCAGCCGCCGTCCACCAGCCAAGGGCACGCCGCCGGGGGCCGGGCCGTTCAATCAGTTGGTTGAGGGCGGCCAGGGCCGCGGGCGAGAGCAGGGCCGCCCCGACCCCCTGGGCAACTCGAGCACAGATGAGCGCTGCCGGAGACCAGGCCAGGGCACAAGCCAGCGAGGCAACCGAGAAGGCCACGAGACCGACCCGGAACATCCGTGCAGCACCGAGCAGGTCGGCAGTGCGGCCACCCAGGATCAGTAGACCGGCCAGAACGACGGTGTAGGCAGTGATCACCCACGACAGCCGGGCAGGCTGGAAGCCCAGATCACGAGAGATGGCGGGCAGCGCTATGGCGACGATCGTGACGTCGAGCACCACGACGAACTGGGCGACACAGAGGACCGCGAGACCTCCTGCAGGCACAGCCTGTGATGTGTTACCGGTCAAAGCCATCACACTGGAAACACTGCCACACGACCCGTGAAGGGCGCAACTGGTAATGTCGCTTTTGATGGAAACAATGAGGACCGAATCACTTCGCCCCGCCGGCATCCGCGAGTTGCCGATTGTCGCGGGGAACCTGGCCTTGGACTTCGCCAACACTGTCGACGACCCATTGGGCCCTCAGCGGTTCGACCATGTGGCTGACTATCGAAGTCTCGTGGCCTGGTCGCAACGGATCGGAACTGTGTCGGCTGAGTCGTCCGGAACACTGCTCCACATCGCCGAGGTCCATCCACGCCTCGCAGAATCGGCTGTGCGGCGCGGGAAAGACCTCCGGGCCGCAATCAACGAGACCTTCGGTGCAGTTGTGGAGGGCCACTCCCCCTCTACAGGTTGGCGGCAGCTGCGGCCATTCGTCACCGAGGCCATACAGCACGCCGGAGTGATGTCGACCTCGCCGCAGTTGTCGCTGACTTGGGATTCATCGGAATTGGACTCGCCGCTCTGGCCGGTCGCCGATGCGGCCTATCGGCTGCTCATCGGTCCCGAGATCCAACGACTCAAACGGTGTGTCGCCTGCCCCTGGCTGTTCGTTGACCGCTCGAAGAACCACAGCCGACGTTGGTGCTCCATGGAGATTTGCGGCACCGACGAGAAGATGCGGCGGTACGTCACCAAACGCGCTGACCGCCGTTGACGCCGATCGACTTGGGGATCGTTCACTCACCGAGAACGAGGGAAGAAAATTCCGGCGGCCGACATTGAGTCTACGTCGCTCAACTTGAGCGACCTGATTTGGAGGCTACGCCCGATGTCAATAACCAAGCTGCCCGTACTCTTCTTGACCGATCTTGTCGTGCTGCCGGGCATGGTCGTACCGATTGAGCTGGACGATGCGGCTCGCGCTGCAGTGGACGCGGCGCGGTCCCACAGCGATGGAAATCTGCTCGTAGCACCCCGCCTGGAGGATCGATATGCCTCATACGGCGTGGAGGCGTCCATCGTGCAGATGGGCCGGTTGGCCAGCGGTGAACCAGCCGCGGTCATCCGAGCTGAGCGCCGGGTCCGCATCGGTTCGGGTGTCTCCGGGCCGGGCACTGCCCTCTGGGTCGAGGCGGAGGAGATCGGCAGCCCTGCTGGGGACACAGACGAGGTTCGCAAACTCGCGTCGGATTACAAGGCGCTGGTCATCGCCACACTCCAGCGCCGCGACGCCTGGCAGGTCATCGACACAGTCAACAAGGTCACGGATCCATCGACCCTGGCCGACCTTGCCGGGTACGCCCCGTACCTCACTGACGGCCAGAAGCGCGAGCTCCTCGAGACTCCTGATGTCGCGACCAGGCTCCGCTCGTTGATCGAGTGGACCCGGGACCACATCGCCGAGACCGAAGTCAACGACAAGATTGCCGACGACGTTCGGGAAGGCATGGAGAAGAGCCAACGCGAGTTCTTACTCCGTCAGCAGCTCAACGCCATCCGCAAGGAGCTCGGCGAGGACGAGCCCGACGGTGCCCAGGACTATCGGACCCGGGTCGAGGAGGCGCAGCTGCCCGACGACGTGCGGAAGGCGGCGATGCGCGAGGTAGGCAAACTCGAGCGGGCCAGTGACCAGAACCCCGAGTCCGGCTACATCAGGACCTGGCTCGACACCATTCTCGACCTGCCTTGGGGCACCAAGACCACGGACTCCATCGACATCGAGGCGGCGCGCAAGGTCCTGGACGCCGATCATCATGGGTTGGAGGACGTGAAGGACCGGATCGTGGAGTACCTGGCGATCCGCGCTCGTAGAGCGTCTCGCGGTCTCGAGGTGATCGGCGGTCGCGGCTCAGGCGCCGTTATGGCGCTCGTCGGGCCGCCCGGTGTGGGCAAGACATCGCTCGGCGAGTCGGTGGCTCGAGCCCTCGGCCGGAAATTCGTCCGCGTTGCTCTCGGCGGAGTCCGAGACGAGGCGGAGATCCGCGGTCACCGGCGTACCTACGTGGGGGCGCTGCCCGGTCGGATCGTGCGGGCCATCACCGAAGCAGGGTCGATGAACCCCGTAGTCCTGCTGGACGAGATCGACAAGGTCGGCTCAGACTATCGCGGCGACCCGGCGTCAGCGCTGCTCGAAGTGCTGGACCCAGCACAGAACCACACCTTCCGCGATCACTACCTGGAAGTGGATCTCGATCTCTCCGACGTGCTGTTCCTGGCAACGGCAAACGTTGTGGAGACCATCCCACAGGCGTTGCTCGACCGGATGGAGCTGGTCACTCTGGACGGCTACACCGAGGACGACAAGATCCCCATCGCCCGGGATTTCCTGCTGCCCCGGCAGTTGGAGCGTGCCGCCCTGACCCCAGAAGAAGTTGTCGTCACAGACGAGGCACTGCGTGAGATTGCGGCCGACTACACCCGAGAACCCGGTGTGCGTCAACTGGAGCGGCTGCTCGCCAAAGCGCTGCGCAAGGCGGCCACGAGGCTTGCCAGCGCCTCCGACGAGCACCAGCTGACGATCCGGCCGGCGAACCTGCGGACCTATCTCGGCCGGCCTCGATTCACCCCCGAAGCGCACGAGCGGACCTCCGTGCCGGGAGTGGCCACCGGACTAGCAGTGACCGGTCTCGGCGGCGACGTGCTGTTCATCGAGGCGAGCGCCGGACCTTGGACGGGCTCAGGAAGCGCTGCGGCCGGCGCAGGCGACGTTTCCACGAGCTCAGGGATCGTCGGTGGGGCTGCTAACGGACCCGGCGGCCTGACGCTGACCGGCCAGTTGGGCGATGTGATGAAAGAGTCAGCGCAGATCGCGCTCTCCTACGTCCGCGCTCACGCCGGGCAGCTCGGAATCACCAATACGAGCGTCCTTGATCGGCACATCCACATTCACGTGCCGGCGGGCGCGGTACCGAAGGACGGCCCGTCGGCCGGCGTCACGATGGTGACGGCTTTGACGTCGATGGCAATGGGACGGCCCGTCCGGTCCGAGGTCGGAATGACCGGCGAGGTCACGCTCAATGGCCGGGTGCTACCTATCGGCGGAGTGAAGCAGAAGCTGCTTGCTGCCCAGCGGGCCGGGCTCACGACCGTCTTCCTGCCGAAGCGTAACGAGCCCGACCTGGACGAGGTGCCCGCCGATGTCCTGGAATCGATCGACGTTCGGCTCACAGCCGACGTCGCGGAACTCATCGCGCAGGCGATCGAGCCGGAGCAACAGCGGACTCAGTCCGCGGCCTGACCACGACGCAGGTTGAGCCGTCGTCATCGCCGGCGGCTCAACCTCAGATGGCTTCGGGTGCGGTCCTGGTAGCGTCGTCGCGCTTCGATTTGGCGAGGCTGGCCACCGTTGTAACAGTTAGCGTTCCCACAATCACCGCCAGCGACAGCCAGATCGGGATCTCCCCATCGAAGGGAGCCCAGTCAGCCCAGTGGTACTGGTGCATGGCGTGTAGCACCAGCTTGATGCCGATGAATCCGAGAATGACCGATAACCCGAGCGACAGGTAGACCAGCCGTTTGAGCATGCCACCCACCAGGAAGTAGAGCTGGCGTAGGCCCATCAGAGCGAAGACGTTGGCAGTGAAGACGAGGTACGGCTCCTGGGTGAGTCCGTAGATGGCTGGAATGGAGTCGAGAGCGAACAACAAGTCCGTACTACCGAGGGCGACGATCACGATGAACATTGGCGTCATAAGTCGCTTGCCGTTCTCGATGACAAACAGCTTGGTCCCGCGGAAGTTGTCCGTCGCTCTGAACCGTCGCCGGATGTACCGCATGGCAGCGTTGTCCGGCACGTCATCGCTCTCGTCGTGTTGTCGATAGTCGATAAATAGCTTTACCGCGGTGTAGATCAGAAACCCGCCGAAAAGGAAGAAGATCCAGCTGAATCGGTTGATCGCCGCAGCGCCGACGGCGATGAAGATGCCGCGAAAGACCAGTGCGAGGATGATGCCCACCAGCAGGGCGAACTGCTGGAGATGGCGCGGTACCTTCAGCTTGCTCATGATGATCAAGAAAATGAAGAGGTTGTCGATCGACAGGCTGTACTCGGTCAACCAGCCGGCATAGAACTCGCCCGCGTAACGCGGCCCTGCGATCCACCACACTCCCAGCCCGAAGATGACGGCCAGGCCGATGAAGATCCCGATAAAGGAGCCAGCCTCCCGCATCGAGGGCTCGTGTGGTCGGCGGCCGATGACCAGGACGTCGATGACGAGAATCGTGACCATCACCACCACGGTGATAGTCCAGGTATAGAGGTGAACGTCCAAAACTAGAGGCCTTCCGAGACGGTTCGGCGAGCGTCGACATCTCGGAGGTCTCTTCCGCCAGTCGCGCTGGCCGCGGCACCGGGACTGGCCGCCACCAAGTGGATGGCGGTGTTTCCGTGATGACGATGCCGACGCGAGGGAATACTCCCCTCCGCCGCCCAGTATGTCAGCAGGGCTGCGGAACGACATAACCGCGGGCCTTCGGTCGTCGGCTCAGCGGCTGGCCTCGACCATTTGCCGCAGCTCCTTCTTCAGCTCCGAGATCTCGTCACGCAATCGGGCGGCGACCTCGAACTGAAGCTCGGCGGCCGCGGCGTGCATCTGTTTGGTGAGATCCTGCACGAGATCGGCCAGGTCGCCAGCGGGCATGCCCGCCAGGTGGCGTGCGTGGCTGCCGATATCCTTGGCACCCAGCATCGGATACGGCGCCCTGCCCCGGCCGCGCTGTCGCCCGCCGAAGAGATCGTCAGTGTCAGCATCTTCGCGCGCCAGCATGTCGGTGATATCGGCGATCTTCTTGCGAATCGGCTGCGGGTCAATGCCGTTCGCCTCGTTGTAGGCGGCCTGCTTCGCACGGCGGCGGTTGGTCTCGTCGATCGCGGCGGCCATCGAGTCGGTGATCGAGTCGGCGTACATGTGAACCTGTCCCGACACGTGGCGAGCGGCCCGCCCAATCGTCTGGATCAGACTCTTCTCGCTGCGCAGGAAGCCCTCCTTGTCGGCGTCGAGGATCGATACCAGCGAAACCTCGGGCAGGTCCAGACCCTCCCTCAGCAGGTTGATGCCGACCAGCACGTCGAACTCACCCATCCGCAGCTCGCGAAGCAGCTGGACCCGCTGGAGCGTGTCGACCTCGGAGTGGAGGTATCGGGTGCGGATACCGTTCTCGAGGAGGTAATCGGTGAGGTCCTCGGCCATCTTCTTGGTGAGCGTGGTAACCAATACCCGTTCCGACCGCTCGGACCGCTGCCGGATCTCCCCCATCAGGTCATCGATCTGGCCCGATGTCGGCTTGACAATCACCTCCGGATCCACCAGACCAGTGGGTCGAATCAACTGTTCGACGAAGCCGCGAGATCTGGCGAGCTCGTAGTTTCCGGGCGTCGCCGAGAGATAGATCGTCTGACCGATCCGATCGGTGAATTCCTCGAAGCGCAAAGGACGGTTGTCCATCGCGCTGGGCAGCCGGAAGCCGTGGTCGACCAGCGTGCGTTTGCGCGACATGTCGCCCTCGTACATCCCGCCGATCTGCGGCACGGTGACGTGGGATTCATCGATGACCAGGAGAAAGTCCTCGGGGAAGTAATCCAGCAGGCAATGCGGCGGAGAACCCGGACCACGCCCATCGATGTGCCGAGAGTAGTTCTCGATGCCTGAGCAGGTGCCGATCTGACGCATCATCTCGATGTCATAGCTGGTACGCATCCGCAGCCGCTGAGCCTCCAGGAGCTTGTGCTGTCGCTCCAGTTCGACAAGCCTCTCTTCGAGCTCACGCTCTATTCCTGTGATCGCCCGGTCCATTCGCTCAGGACCGGCAACGTAGTGGCTGGCCGGAAAGAGGTAGACCTCCTGGTCTTCGGTCACCACCTCGCCGGTGAGCGGGTGGAGGGTGCTCAGCCGTTCCACCTCGTCGCCGAAGAACTCGATCCGAACGGCGAGCTCTTCGTACATCGGAAAGACCTCGAGCGTGTCCCCACGGACCCGGAAGGTGCCCCTCGCGCCCGACAGGTCGTTGCGCGCGTACTGGATGTTGACCAGCCGGCGCAGCAACACATCCCGCTCGATCTCGGTGCCCACGCGGAGGGTGACCATCCGGTCGAGGTATTCCTGGGGAGTTCCGAGACCGTAGATGGCCGACACCGTGGCCACCACCACCACGTCACGGCGTGTGAGCAACGAGTTGGTCGCCGAGTGGCGGAGCCGCTCGACCTCCTGGTTGAGCGAGGAGTCCTTCTCGATATAGGTGTCGGTCTGCGGAACGTACGCCTCCGGTTGGTAGTAGTCGTAGTAGGAGACGAAGTACTCCACCGCATTGTCCGGGAAGAATTGCCGCAGCTCGTTTGCGAATTGCGCTGCCAGCGTCTTGTTGGGCTGCATGACCAGGATGGGCCGCTGCACTCGTTCGGCGAGCCAGGCCACCGTCGCCGTCTTGCCGGTCCCGGTGGCGCCCAGCAACACGACATCTCGCTCGCCCGCTGTGATTCGCCGCTCCAGCTCGGCGATCGCGGTGGGTTGATCACCCGACGGAGCAAAGTCGCTCACC
>DATFQP010000048.1:0-2165 GCA_035264145.1 Propionibacteriaceae bacterium | reverse complement strand
CTACCTGGACGACGGCACGCCACTGGACTACGCATGGGGAGTTCGAGTCAGCGCATCACCGGCTGGCCGCCGCATCACCCACGGAGGCACCTGGGCGGGCTGGCTCGCCAAGACAGTCCGGCTGCCCGAACGCCACATCGCCGTCGCGGTGCTCAGCATCGGCGGCAAGGAAAGTGCCATCAGCGAACTTGGCACCGACCTGGCCGACCACGTCGCTGAGAGTCAGTGAGGGGTCGGCAATCGGGACGCTGGGGGTCGCGACTCTGACTCGCCCAATCGTTTCCGTTCTTCGCTCTCCAAGGCGGGTGGTTCTGCTGGCGCCGGAAAGTGGATCGGGTCTCGACCGCATCCAGGCCGTTGTCGGCGAGCACGTGTGGGACCTTCGCCGACTTCACCACCACCTCCGGAATCCATGCGGGTCTATAGAAACAAGAAGGGTCTCTTCACCCGCGATCGCCAGCCTAAGGGCGGCCGCCCACGCGCTGAGGCAACGGTGGGCGAGGACGTGTGATTCGTCAGCCGACAGCCATTCTGCGCGCAACGTAGTAGTTGTTGAATGCATCGCCCTCGATCGTGTGGATCTCGACCTCGGTGAACCGGGCCTCGTGCAGCATCCGCGTCGCGACCTGCTCGCCCCACACCGTTCCGAGACCATCTCCATCGAGGCCGAGCGATACGGTCATGCAATGCATGGTCGACACCGTGTAGAGGAACGGCGCCCAGGGCAGGTCCAGGTTGTCCTCGACTGCGCTGGCCGCGCGGATGTCGACCATCAGGAAGGTACCGTTGGGCCGCAGTGCCCGGGCGATCGTGGCCAGCACCCGCGCCGGATGTGCCTGGTCGTGGATCGTGTCGAACGCGGTGATCACGTCGAAGGCGTCGGGCCGGTCGAGCGTCGCCACGTCGCAGAGCTCGAACCTTGCGTTGGTCAGTCCCCATGCCTTGGCCTCGGTGCGGCCGGCGGCGACGGCCTCTTCCGAGAAGTCGAACCCGGTGAATCTGCTGGCCGGGTAGGCCCGCGCTAGCACATTGATCGCGTGCCCACTGCCGCAGCCGATATCGGCGACCTCGACGCCCGCCCGCAGCCGCGCGTCGAGACCGTCCACGAGAGGTACCGTCTGCCCGAGCAGCGTGGCGTCGATCACCGCCATGCTGTCCTCAGCCTGCAATGCGTGAAACCGTGGGTAGTCGGCGTACGACAGGCCACCGCCCTCGCGGAAGCACCGGACGATGCCCTGCTCAACCTCGGCAAGCATGGGCAGGTACGTCATAACCCGGGCAAGGTTATCTGGGCCAGCGTCGTCGACCAGCCACGCGGCGTGCTCGCGCGGCAGGGTGTAGGTGCGCGACTTCGGGTCATACCGCACGAACCGCGCAGTGGTCATCGCGTTCAGCCACTCCCGCACGTAGCGCTCGTTCAGTCCGCTGGCCTCCGCGACCTGTGCCGACGTCGCCGAGCCGGTCGTAGCCAGCGTGCCGAACAGCCCGGCCTGATGGCCGATGCTGGTCATTAGCGCAGTGCACCCGTCGTTGAGCACGCCGATCATGCGGTCCGCGAACGCATCCAGCGCGGCCTCGTCGAGTGCGGTTTCTCCCTCACCCAGTGTGGCCATCTCTTCCTCCTCGAATGCCGCCGCGCGACGTCGTCCCGGACACGACCCGCGCTAGGAATGCGGCCCCTCGAGGCGCATCTACCGGAAAGCGACACCCGCTGCGGCCCATGGTCGGAATCGCGTACGCCGCTATCGTAGGAGCCCGTGCTCGTGGGCCCAGGCCGAGGCTACGGTCCTGGAGCCGACGTCAAGCTTCCGGAAGCGTTCCGTTGCGGGAGGGGCGGGCGTCCCGCTGAGCGGTCCCACTGCGATGACTTTTCGTCTCGGGATCGGTCACTAGCAGTACCAACACCCCGCTTGATCTAGCACACAAGGGATGAGAGGTGTCATGCGGAACGTCATCGCGTACATGTCCATGTCGTTGGACGGGTTCATCGGCAGCGATCGAGAGCACCCCGGCGTCGCGATCGGGGACGCCGAGGTCAAGCAGTGGAAGCTGGACCGGATCAGCCAAGCCGGTGCGCACCTGATGGGCCGGACGACCTACCAGGAGATGTCGTCGTACTGGCCAGGGTCGGACGACCCGTACGCCGGGCCGATGAACGGCATTCC
>DATFQP010000047.1:0-2844 GCA_035264145.1 Propionibacteriaceae bacterium | reverse complement strand
GGTACGGGCATCGCCACCAGCGTGGGGATGGCCATGGCGGGCCTATGGCAGGCAGCGACCTTCAACCGGCCGGACTACGAACTCTTCAATTACGACGTGTACGCGATCGCCGGCGACGGCTGCCTGATGGAGGGCATTGCCGCCGAGGCGGCATCACTCGCCGGCCACCAGAAGCTGTCGAATCTGTGCTGGATCTACGACAGCAACAGGATCACGATCGAGGGCAGCACCGATCTGGCTTTCACCGAGGACGTCGGCAAGCGTTTCGAGGGTTACGGCTGGGCGATCCAACGGGTCGAGGACGCCAATGACGTCGACGCGTTGGCTACCGCGCTCGAGGCCTTCAAGGCCGAGCAGGACCGGCCAACCATGATCATCGTCAATAGTGTGATCGCGTATGGTGCGCCCACCAAGCAGGGTCACCATTCCGCTCACGGCGAGCCGCTCGGCGTCGAAGAGATCAAGGGCGCCAAACGGTTCTACGGCTGGCCGGAGGACGAGAGTTTCCTCGTCCCGGACAAGGTGCGGGAGCATTTCGCAGCAGAATCCGGTCGGCGGGGCGCGGAGCTGCGGACCAAGTGGGACGAGCTCTTCACCGCGTATGGCGAGGAATATCCCGAGCTGGCCGCTCACCTGGACAAGATGCAGCGCCGCCAGCTGCCAGAGGGCTGGGACGCTGAACTCCCGGAATACCCAGCCGACCCCAAAGGCGCTGCCGGCCGCGACACCAACAACAAGGTGCTGAACATCGTCGCTCAGAAGGTCCCCTGGCTGATCGGTGGTTCCTCCGACCTTGCTCCCTCCAACAAATCTGCTCTGACCTTCGAGGGCGCTGGTCATTTTTCACCGGAGAACCGGGCAGGCCGAAACCTCCACTTCGGGGTACGTGAGCATGCCGCCGGCGCGATCACCAACGGACTGGCGCTGAGCAAGATTCGGGCTTACCAGGCTGGATTCTTGATCTTCTCCGACTTCCAACGCGGCGCCCTTCGACTTTCGGCCCTGATGGAACTACCGGTGATCCACGTCTTCACCCACGACTCGATCGGGGTCGGCGAAGACGGGCCTACCCACCAGCCGGTCGAACAGATCGCCTCCCTTCGAGCCATGCCCGGCATGATCGACATGCGCCCTGCCGACGCCAACGAGGTCGTTGAGGCATGGCGGACTCTCATGCCGCTGAGGCACGAGCCGGTGGCACTGATCTTGTCGCGGCAGGCGCTGCCCACACTGGACCGCAGCGTCTACGCGCCGGCGAGCGGAGTGGCGAACGGTGCGTACGTACTGGCCGGGAATCCGGATGAAACCCCTGAGGTGATCTTGATCGCCAGTGGCAGCGAGGTCTCACTCGCGGTGTTCGCCTACGAGCAACTGGTCACCGACGGCATCAAGGCTCGGGTGGTCAGCATGCCGTCGTGGGAGCTATTCGACCGCCAGAGTCAGGAGTACCGCGACAGCGTTCTGCCGCCGGACGTGACGGCCCGGGTCGTGATCGAGCAGGCGTCCTCGTTCGGCTGGCACCGGTGGGCCGGCTTCAAGGGCGAGGTCATCGCGATGAGCACCTTCGGCTCTTCGGCTCCGCTCAAGGATCTGCAGTCGAAGTTCGGTTTCACCCCAGAGGCGGTTGTGGCCGCGGCCAAGCGCCAGATCGGCCGCTGACCTCTAAACCAGCTCGAACGCTACGGCCCCTTTGACGTAGTCGGCGGAGATCAGCCGAACGGAGACCTCCTGACCGAGGGGCAGCCGATCCGCAGCGGTCAGGCGGGCCTCGACAGCCGGTTCGGAGATCATCACCGTGCCGTGGTGCTTGTCCCGGTTCACCTCGATGACCGTGCCCGGAAACGTCTGGCCGACCCTATCCGAGAGTAGGTAGACCTCGGTCAGATCGATGATCGCCCGTTCGTAGGACTTCGCTCGACGTTCAGCTGCCGCCATCTTCTCGGGCAGCCCGTCGAGTGTCCGCAAGACCCACTCCGGTACGGGCAGGTCCGCACACAGTGCGACGCATATCTCACCCACGTAGCGATCAACCAGACGCCGCAGTGGCGCGGTGGTGTGGGCGTAGTCGCTGGCCAGCGCGGCATGATCCGCGTCGTCAGGAACACCGCCGCTGAAGCTGCGATAACCAGCGCCACGAAAGAGCACCGTGCTCGCGTTGAGCATGGCTGCTTGATCCGGCCGGGCAGGGTTGAGGTCCCGGACAAACTCCGCGTAGTCCATCTCGGCCGGCCAGACGATGCGCAGCGCCTTGGCTACTTGGCGAAGTCGCCGCAGCGATTGTGCATCGGCCGGTGGCATGGTGCGGAGAATTCCGGTCTGCCCGTAGAGCATGATGTGGGCAGCCGCCATACCGGTCAGCAGTGAGATTTGAGCGTTCCAGCCCTCGACCGGTTCTGGGGCCCGAAAGGCGAGCGTCCAGCTATCGCCCTGCTTCTGAATCTCTTGCTCCGGAATCTGCAGGCTCACTCCACCGCGATCGCGTTCTCGGATCTGGCGCCACTGGCCGACCAGCTTCAACAGTCCCAACGTCTGCCTTGGGAAGCTCCCGTCCATCTCGGCCTGGGCCTCGCCGTAGCTAAGCTGCGCACGGCTGCGCACGAGTGCCCGCGCCACATCCGCCGCCACCGTCTGGCCGCGGTGGTCGAGCGTGATCGTCCACAGCAGCGCCGGCCGTACCTGGTTCGGTAACAGACTGGCGGCGCCTTCACTCAGTACCGGCGGGTGCAGCGGAGTACGGCGATCGGGCGCGTAGAGCGTCGTGCCGCGGCGGTGTGCCTCCACGTCGACCGGATCGCCGGGACGAACGAAGGCCGCCACGTCGGCGATCGCGTAGGACACCACGAA